>QJWF01000167.1 GCA_003235435.1 Nitrosomonadales bacterium | reverse complement strand
GGCACGGCACCATCACGCCCATGTTCACCACTTCGAAGTTGTTGCATTGCAGCACTACGGTGACGATGTTCTTGCCGATGTCGTGCACGTCGCCCTTGACGGTCGCCATCACGATCTTGCCCTTGGGCTTGCTGTCGCCGGAGCGCGTTTTCTCGGCTTCGATGAACGGTACCAGATGCGCCACCGCCTGCTTCATCACGCGTGCCGATTTGACCACTTGGGGCAAGAACATCTTGCCTGCGCCGAACAGGTCGCCGACCACATTCATGCCGGTCATCAGCGGGCCTTCGATCACTTCCACCGGGAATTTAGACTGCAGTCGCGCCTGTTCGGTATCCTCGATGATATAGGTGGTGATGCCGCGCACCAGCGCGTGGGTCAGCCGGTCCTGTATGCTGCCATTGCGCCACTCCAGGTCTTCCTCCTGCGACTTGCCTCCGCCCTTGACCGTTTCGGCAAGTTGCACGAGTCTTTCGCCCGCGTCGGGACGGCGGTTCAAAACCACGTCTTCCACAGCGTCGCGCAACTCCCTGGGGATCTCCTCGTACACGCCGAGCTGCCCGGCGTTGACGATGCCCATGTTCATGCCTGCCTTCACCGCGTGATATAGGAACACGGTGTGGATCGCCTCGCGCACCGGGTCATTGCCGCGGAACGAGAACGATACGTTGGACACGCCCCCGGAAACCTTGGCATAGGGCAGGTTCTTTCTGATCCACGCGGTCGCCTCGATGAAATCCACCGCATAGTTGTTGTGTTCCTCGATGCCGGTGGCGATTGCGAAAATGTTCGGGTCGAAGATGATATCCTCGGGCGGAAAGCCGACCTTGTTCACCAGTATGTCGTAGCTGCGCTTGCATATCCCGGTCTTGCGCTGGAACGTATCTGCCTGGCCCTGTTCATCAAAGGCCATCACCACTGCCGCGGCCCCGTAGCGACGCACAAGCGTTGCGTATGTGATGAAATTCTCCTCGCCCTCCTTGAGCGAGATCGAATTGACGACGGATTTCCCCTGCACGCATTTCAGGCCGGCCTCGATGATGCTCCACTTGGAGGAATCGATCATCAGCGGCACGCGGGAAATGTCCGGCTCGGATGCGATCAGGTTGATGAACTTCACCATCGCCGCCTCGCCATCGAGCATTGCCTCGTCCATGTTGATGTCCACCACCTGCGCACCTGCTTCCACCTGCTGCTTGGCGATATCCAGCGCCTCTTCATACTGGCCTTCAAGGATAAGGCGCTTGAACCTGATCGAGCCGGTGACATTGGTGCGCTCGCCGACATTGACGAACAGCGAATCGTCGCCGATATTGAATGGCTCAAGTCCGGACAGGCGGCATTTGCGTTCATGGTCGGGAACCTTGCGCGGCGGTACACCCTTCAGTGCTTCGGCGATCGCCCTGATATGCGCCGGCGTTGTGCCGCAACATCCCCCGGCGATGTTCAGGAAGCCGCTGGCGGCGAATTCCTTGATCAGCCCGGCGGTGGTCTCCGGCAATTCATCGTAACCTGTCTCCGACAGCGGATTGGGCAAGCCGGCATTGGGGTGCGCGCTGACATAGCAGCTTGCAACACGCGACATTTCTTCCACATAGGGGCGCATCAACTCCGCGCCCAGCGCACAGTTCAGGCCGATGGAAAAGGGCCGGACGTGCGACAGCGAATTCCAGAAAGCCTCGGTGGTCTGGCCGGACAGCGTGCGACCGGAGGCATCGGTGATCGTGCCCGAAATCATTACCGGAACGCGCATATTGTGCTGTTCGAAATGGCGCTCGATCGCGAACAGCGCGGCCTTGGCGTTGAGCGTATCGAAAATTGTCTCCACCATCAGGAGGTCGGCACCTCCGTCGAGCAGGCCCCGCACGGCCTCGCCATAACCTTCCGCCAGTTCGTCGAAACTCACATTGCGATAGCCGGGGTCGTTCACATCAGGCGAGATCGATGCCGTGCGTGTGGTCGGTCCCAACACGCCTGCGACGAAACGCGGCTTGTCTGCGGTAGCATATTCAGCGCACACCTCGCGCGCCAGCTTCGCACCTGCAAGATTCAGTTCGTATGCAAGATGAACCATGTCGTAATCGGACAGCGACACGGCATTGGAATTGAACGTGCAGGTCTCGAGGATGTCCGCACCCGCCTTCAGATATTCGGCATGAATACCGCGGATGATATGCGGTTGGGTCAGCAGCAACAGGTCGTTGTTGCCCTTGACGTCGACATGATGGTCCGGGAAGGTTTTGCGCGAACCGCTGTAATCGCCATACAACACCGTACCGCGATAGTGCTCCTCGCTCAGCTTGTAACGCTGGATCATGGTGCCCATGGCGCCGTCCAGGATCAGGATGCGTTGCCGGACCAGCTGCTCTATCGGGTGTAGTGTGCGGTTCATTGGGTGTGGCTCAAAAAATGAGCGCGGATTTTACCATGATGGGTTGATCGTGCACCGTTGTCGGGGTTTGATAGATTGTCGCGGAGGGTTAACATGTGCGACACAATAAGCCACTTCGGCTATCGTGTCGTGCCGATCATGCGAATCGGTGTTTTCGTGTCACACATAAGGAGCAGAACATGCGAAACTTGTCCATGTTGGTATTTGTAATCTCAAGCATTGCCGCGCCGCTGGCAATGGCGGCCGAATCAAAAATCGATATCATTTCTCCGGCAGATGGCGCCAAACTGGATGCAATGGAGCAAAGCAAAATAGAATACGACGTCACACTCGGCCGCGGTGCGGATCATATACATATCTACGTGGATGGCAAGGAATCCGCCCTGTTACGCCAGATGAAGGGCAGCTACACGATGGAAACGCTTGCGCCGGGGAACCACGAGATCTGCATCAAGCTCGTCAACAAGAACCACACCCCGATCGGAGTGGAACGCTGCATCAAGGTTGAGGTCGATTGACGTTGGATATCCAGAACCTTGCCTATGCCATCGCGCAGATATTTCACAACTTCGGTGCGGTGACAGTGGTGGGCGGTGCGGTTTTTGCTCTGCTGTGGCGCGCAACAGATGTGCAGTGCAGGCTGGCCCGGCTGGTGCTTGCCGGGTGGCTGGTGCAGGTGATGAGCGGTGCAGCGTTCGGTGCGATCAGCTATTACTACTACGCGAAGTTTCCGGACATTTTCGGCATCGCCGTGGTCGCGCTGGTCGTGAAAGTTGTCTGTGCTGCGCTCGGTATTCTCCTGATTGCCTGGCAGTTGCTTGCACAAACATCAGAATCGTCACGCCGATATTCGTGGATAGCTTTGTGCTTCATGGGTGTGCTGGCGTTGATTTCGGCGGCAGTGCTGCGCTGGTTTTCCTGACGTCCTGTTACAGGTTCAGGCGACGGTACTGGATCGCCTCGGCGATATGTTTGACAGAGATGATATCGACTGCTTCGAGATCGGCAATGGTTCGCGCCACTTTGAGCACACGGTGATAGGCGCGCGCGGACAGGTTGAGGCGGCTGATTCCCTGCTGCAATAGCGCGGCGCCTTGCTCGTCGGGTGAGCAAAGCTTGTCGATCTCGGTCACCGAAAGTTGTGTGTTGGGCTTGTCTTGCCGTTCCATCTGGAATTGCCGCGCGGTTTCTACCCGTGCCTGGATTTCCCTGCTTGAGTCTCCATCTGCCTTGCTGAGCAGGTCTTCCTGCGGCACCGCGGGAACCTCGATCTGTATGTCGATGCGATCCAGCAACGGACCGGAAATCTTGCTGCGGTAACGTGTGATCTGGTCCGGCGTGCAGCGGCACTTGCCGTTGTAATGGCCAAGATAACCGCACGGACAAGGGTTCATCGCGGCGATCAACTGGAACCTGGCCGGGAAATCTGCCCGGCGGGCGGCACGCGAGATCGTGATGCGTCCCGACTCAAGCGGCTCGCGCAACACTTCAAGAACGCTGCGCTCGAATTCCGGCAACTCATCGAGAAACAGCACACCGTGCAGCGCCATCGATATCTCGCCCGGGCGCGGATTGCTGCCGCCGCCGACAAGTGCCACGCCCGAGGCGGTATGGTGCGGTGCGCGATAGGGCCTGCTCTTCCACTTGGCAACATCGAAGCTGCCATCCAGCGATTGCACGGCCGCGCTCTGCAGTGCTTCGGCCTCCGTCATCCGAGGAAGTATGCCGGGAAATCGCGCCGCAAGCATCGACTTGCCGGTTCCCGGCGGCCCCATCATCAGTACGCTATGCCCGCCGGCGGCTGCGATCTCGAGTGCGCGCTTGGACTGAGCCTGCCCTCTCACTTCAAGCATATCGGGATAATGCGGCTGAATGGATTGCGGCTCGCTGATGTATTGATGTATCGGTTCACGGCCTGAAAGATGCGCCGCAACTTGTAGCAGCGATTGCGCCGGGTACACCTCCGCATCTTCCACCAGCGCGGCTTCGGCTGCGTTCTTTTGCGGCAATACAAAGGCGCGCCCGCTGCTCACTGCTCGGTAGGTCATCGCCAGCGCGCCGCGTATCGGCCGCAGCTCTCCGGTCAGCGCGAGCTCACCGGCATATTCGTAGCCTGCAAGTTTGTCGGAAGGTATTTGTCCGGTTGCGGCAAGGATGCCGAGCGCGATCGGCAGATCGAACCGGCCGCTTTCCTTGGGCAGGTCGGCTGGGGCGAGATTGACGGTGATCCGGCGTGCTGGAAATTCGAACTGGCAGTTTTGCAGTGCAGCACGCACGCGGTCCTTGCTTTCCTTGACCTCGGTTTCCGGCAGACCGACGATAGTGAAATTGGGCAAGCCGTTGGCGATATGCACTTCGACCGTCACCAAGGCTGCTTCCATGCCGGATAGTGCGCGGCTGTGCAGAACCGCAAGGCTCATATCATTTAGCAACCTTGGAGCGTTTCGCATCCAATTCGGCGACCTTGGCTTCCAATGCGATTAAATATTCGCGGGTGCGAGCCAATACTTGCGCTTGCACATCGAATTCCTGGCGCGTCACCAGATCAAGTTTTGCGAAGCCTTGCGTGAGCAGTGCGCGCATGTTTTTTTCGATGTCCTTGGCAGGACTGCTGTGTGCCGCTTCAGTCAATTTTGCAGTGAGATCTTCGAAAAATTTCGCATTCAACATGATTACTCCCTTAATTTTGCGTCAGCCAGTGTAGCAAATAATTTACCCCGACTGGATGAACGCACTCTGGCGGTGCAGAACGGCTGCAGTGCGCCTGTATTTGGTGCGCATATCAGTGCAGGCCAACACGCATTGTATCTAGTTCGTTGTTTAAAAATGAAAAATAACTTTGGCACGGTTGCTGCTCTTGTATACACGCGGATTCATTAACCCCGCCTTTTAACTTAACCATAAAGGAAATCATCATGAAGAAAAGCACTCTGTTGAACTCTATGATTCTTGCTGCATTGGCTGTTCCCGGCTTGGCAATGGCGGAAGATTCACCTTTTTCCGGAAATGTTAAGCTGACTACCGATTACCTGTTTCGCGGTATCTCCCAGACCGGCGGCGGGCCAGCATTACAAGGCGGTTTTGATTACGCGCATCCCAGTGGATTTTACATCGGTGCGTGGGGATCGAATATCAGCTGGATCAGTGATCTAGGGGGAGTCAGCAATATCAGTCTTGAACTGGATACTTACTTGGGATACAGCGGTGCTTTTGCCGAACACTTCAGTTATGACGTGGGGTATCTGCGTTATAACTACCCTGGAACTTATTCAAGTCCGATTCCAACCGGCGCTGCCAAGGCTGATACTAACGAGATTTACGGCTCGGTTGGCTGGAAGTGGGTAACGCTGAAATATTCCTATAGCTTGGGTGACACGTTTGCAGTGGCTGATGCAAAAGGAAGCAGCTATCTCGAGCTGAATGCGAGTTATACACTGGAAGACCAGGGCGTTACGCTGGGAGCACACTTTGGTACGCAAACATATAAAGCGGATAATTCGCTTACAGCACTTGGGTATGATAAAGACGCTGCTACCTATTCAGACTACAACCTAAGTGCATCCAAAGATTTCAGCGGCTATGAAGTGGGATTGACTTACAGCTCAACAAACGTCAAAAAAGGTGGTCCCGGGCAAGACTACTATACCCTCACTAAGGCGGATGGGAGTACTTACGATCTGGGCAAGGGAACCCTCGTATTGTCTTTATCCCACTCGATGTAATTTAACCTCGGGCGGGACTCGTCCCGCCTTTATCAGGAGAATGCTATGAAGATGGTCGTTGCTATCATCAAGCCGTTCAAGCTCGACGAGGTGCGTGAGGCCCTTTCCGCCATAGGCGTGCAAGGCATCACCGTCACCGAAGTCAAGGGCTTTGGCCGGCAAAAGGGCCACACCGAGTTGTATCGCGGTGCGGAATATGTGGTGGATTTTCTGCCAAAAGTGAAACTGGAAGCCGCGATCAAGAGCGACCTGCTCGACCAGGTGCTGGAAGCGATCGAGAAAGCGGCTAATACCGGCAAGATCGGCGACGGCAAGATCTTCGTTTCCGAACTTGAACAAGTCATACGCATCCGTACCGGTGAATCCGGTCCGGAAGCGTTGTGAGGAGAATCCAAATGAAAAATTTATTAGTGTTCTTTACTTTGATGGCAGTGCTGTGCGGGTTCGCAGCACCATCGTTTGCAGATGAGGCGCCTGCTCCTGCTGCCGCGATGGAAGCTCCCGCAGCGGAACCTGCTGCCGCTCCTGCTCCCGCAGCCGAAGCTCCCAAGCTGGATAGTGGCGCCACCGCATGGATGCTGACCTCGACCGCTCTGGTGTTGTTCATGACGATTCCCGGTCTGGCGCTGTTCTATGGCGGCATGGTGCGCAAGAAGAATGTCCTTGCAACGATGATGCAAAGCTTTGCCATCACTGCCTTGATCACTGTGATATGGATGGTGGCGGGTTATAGCATCGCCTTCGATACCACGGGCATGGAAAAGGGAGTCACCAACTTCTATTCCTTCTTTGGTGGCCTGGGTAAGATGTTCCTGTCCGGCATGAATATGGACAGCATGACGGCCTCCATTCCGGAATCGGTGTTCATGACCTTTCAGATGACCTTTGCGATCATCACCCCGGCACTGATCACCGGCGCCTTTGCGGATCGGATGAAGTTCTCAACCATGCTGGTGTTCATGGCTGTGTGGTCGCTGTTGATCTACTCACCGATCGCGCACATGGTGTGGTCCGGTGACGGCGGATATATGTGGGATATGGGCGTGCTGGATTTTGCCGGTGGTACCGTGGTGCATATCAACGCCGGTATCGCAGCTTTGGTCACTGCCTTGATGCTCGGCCCTCGGATCGGCTACGGCAAGGAACCGATGGCGCCG
>QJWF01000112.1 GCA_003235435.1 Nitrosomonadales bacterium | reverse complement strand
GCTTTATTGGTGTTACATATGGGGATTAAGAAAGTGCTGCCTGCATTTTGCCCAGCGCCTTTTGCTCTATCTGTCGGATGCGCTCGGCAGAGACGTTGAATTCGTCAGCCAGTTCGTGCAGGGTGGCAGCTTCCCCTTCGTTCAACCAGCGCGCCTCCACGATGCGGCGACTGCGCTCGTCAAGGCCAGACAAGGCATGCTCCAGTCCGGTTGTTTGCAGGCGTTCGCGTTCAGCCATCTCTAGTATCTGCGACGGCTCATGTCCAGCGTCGTCAGCCAGATAATGAATCGGCGCATGGCTCTCCTCTTCATCGCTGGCGCCGGGTTCCAGAGCGATCTCATGTCCCGAGAACCTTGCTTCCATTTCGACCACATCGTGTTCGCTGACATTGAGCTGTTGGGCAATTTCACTGACTTGCTGGGGCAGCAACGGCTGAAGGCCCTGCTTCAGGCTGCGCAGGTTGAAGAACAATTTGCGCTGTGATTTGGTGGTAGCAATCTTTACCAGTCGCCAATTGCGCACGACGAACTCGTGGATTTCTGCGCGTATCCAGTGTAATGCCAAAGACACCAGACGCACTCCTCGTTCCGGATCATAACGCTTCACCGCCTTCATCAGGCCGATATTGCCTTCCTGAATCAGGTCCGCTTGGGGCAATCCGTAGCCGGCATAGCCGCGAGCCACGCTGACCACAACACGCAGGTGCGAAAGCACCAGCTGACGTGCGGCATCCAGGTCGTTTCCAGTCCTGTAACGCTTCGCCAATGCAAACTCCTGCTCCTTCGACAGCATGGGAAAACGGTTTACCGACTGAATATAGGCCTCCAAGCTGCCAACCGCAGACGGTATGGGTAAACTCATTGCTGAATTCATAGTGTTTCCTCCTAAATTTTTGCAATTCTAGCACTCATAAAGTGAGAGTGCCAGAGCTGGAAATAGTTCGCAACTTGTTTTGTTAGCGGGGGTTTGCGCAGTTAAAGTCCTGATTGCGCCTTGTTGACATGGCGTACAGTAGGAACCATCGATGCAAGTACCTTACGGCTTTATGCCGGTTATCGCGGCATTTTGTAGTTCCAAAGCCCATAAAGCCATGCTACAGTTTAATGAAGGTGCCAGCAGTAGGTTTATTGCGACAGATTGTGTTCAATGTGTTTCAAGACCGACAAGCAATATCATATTGTTTAAAAAAGGAAAGTTTATGGATAAGATCATCATGATGGCGTTTGCCGCGTTCGCCGCAGCGGTGTTTGCTCCGGAAGCGGTTGCTTTGCCATCATTTGCGCGCCAGACCGGCATGGCCTGTTCGGCATGCCATCAGCAACACTTTCCGGTTTTGAATAAATTCGGCAGAGAGTTCAAGGCGAGCGGCTACACGATGATGGGGGCGCAAGGCAAGGTGGAAGGTGAAAGCCTTACCATTCCTGACACCCTAAACGGTGCGATTCTGGTAAAAGTCAGGTACCAGAAAGACAATACTGCTGCTACTAATAATGTGGCGGCAGGAACAGCCAATACTCTGGGGGATGGTCAGTTGCAATTTGGCGACGAGTTAAGCCTGTTCTTCGGTGGTCGTGTGGGCGACAACATCGGCTTCTTGTTCGAGGGAAATACAGTAGCTGCATCAGGTTCGCTGATGGCCGGCCTCAAGATCCCGATCATGTTCGACGCGGGTGAAACCAGGCTGTCAATCATCCCATTCACCACCGATGCGCAAGGCGTTCAGTACGGTTATGAACTGTCCAGCGGCGGCGTGTTGCGTTCCAACCGTTGGGCTGAGCACCGCCGTGAGACTTCTGCGGTACAGTACAACGCAGACAGAAATAATCTTGCCGGTCTTGTCGTCCCTCTTGTTGGCAGTGGTGCAAATACCGGTGCTGCTACCGGCTTTGCGCTGGTTGCGCAGAACGATTATGGCTATGTCAATTTCACCAAGTGGTCACCCAACTATGCCATGGGCGGCAACGGCTCATCGATCAATTCCTTTGACATGAGTTCCAGATACTTTCGAATTGCCGCCACGCCAAGCATCAGGGATTGGGACATGGTGGTCGGTTTCGGCGTGATGGGTGGAGAATCGCTTATTAACGATTCTGTTTATGCTGCCCCGCCAGTTGTAGCATCTCTATGGGAAACCAAGCAGACCTATGCCGATTTCCAGGCTCATGGTTCGGTCGGGAATAATGATTTGGGTGTTTATGCCCAATATGCGAAAGCGCCTGTTGTAACCACCGCCGCCGTTGGCAGCATCTACGGTGCCGACGCGACGGATCGCAAGGCGTTCACCCTGGGAGCCGATTACAGCGTGATCCCAAATGTATTCAGCTTGGGCGCAGCATACCGCAAGGCGAACAATGGCGATGTAGCAACCGCCAATGGGGATGATGCGCTGACGTTTACCGCCGTATATGACTTGGCGATGAACGTGGCGTTGCACGCCAACTACAGCAAGTACAAAGGATCCTCGCGCAATGCGGTTGGAGATCAGACCAGTATATACACGCTGCAGCTCGAAGCTGGCTGGTGAAGCCTCGACTGGCACGATGATTTCGCTGAGATCAGGGTGATATCTCACCGGGTTGACAGCTGGTTACGTTGTTGCAGGCTCAGCGCCTAATCCTCGTCTTTCAGCAGCGTTTTCAGTTTGGCGAAAGGATTGTGTGTTGCCGGGGAAGGCGTACTTCTAGTATCTGGCGGCCGTCCCTGTCGTTCCAGCAAGCGCATGTGCTCGTTATCGTGGCAATACAGGCACAACAGTTCCCAGTTGCTGCCATCCTCCGGGTTGTTGTCGTGATCATGGTCCTTGTGGTGCACCGTCAGTTCGCGCAGGCGTGCTCCGGTAAATTCGCGGCCACATCGACCGCAGATCCAAGGAAACAACTTGAGCGCCCGCTCGCGATAGGTGGCTTCGCGCTCGGCTCTTAGCTTGCGTGCTGTGGCTACGATACGGTCGAGGCGAGCGTTGTCAGGTTTAGTAAGTTTGGGCATGAATTGGTGCCTTGACCTTTCCTTGCCGATTCTGTGCCTGATACCAAAGACCAGTCGGCCGTCATTGGTTCAACTTGTTCCGATAGATGGCAGTCATTATTAATGAGGCCCCTCAGGGCCGAGGTTAGCGATTCAGGGATTGAAGCGCAACTTGGCCGGGGTTGGCTGCTTCTTTGGTTTCTTGGCTTCCTTGGTCTTGCGTTGCTGCCCTTTAGCCATGATTGGTCTCCTTGTAGTGATTACATCCCGGAAAGCTCGTGAATTATTCTGGACAAATACCTAATCCATTCCGTCAGTTTAAACCGAGTCTTGGTATCCACCGACGCGCGCGAATGATAATACTTGGCTGAAAAAAGTGTAGCAATTTATTGGTAATTTTATTGACGTAATCGGACTTGGCAGTGGCAATTCAGTCAACCATGAGTCACGGCAACCGGTAAAATCACGCAAAAACCTATGACAGTAGTTCATGGTTGTCACTGAAAAAGGAATCCATCATTTCCAGTCCAGTTAAAATTGCCGTCACCACCCAGCGCCTGTCGTCATTGAGCAATTTGTGGCCTTTTCTGCGTCCCTATCGGGCACGGATCACGCTAGCTTTCGTGCTGCTGTGCCTGGCTTCCACCACGATATTGCTGGTACCACTGGCATTTCGCGATTTGATCGATTTCGGTTTCGGGCAACGGCAAGATACCACTGGGGGAATGCTGGGTTCGCTGAGCTTGAACGGGCACTTTGCGTTACTGTTCAGCATGGCCAGCTTGTGGGCACTGGCAGTATCTGCGCGTTATTACACTGTGGCTTGGGTGGGAGAGCGGGTTACTGCGGACATACGCAGTGCGGTATATGGGAGGGTCCTTGCGCAGTCTCCGCAGTTCTTCGAGACATTGCAGACCGGTGAAGTGCTATCACGGCTGACCGGTGATACCACGTTAATCCAGACTGTGGTAGGTAGTTCCATATCGATGGGCTTGCGCAGCGTGTTCCAGTTCGTCGGTGGCATGATCATGCTGGCAGTAACCAGCCTTTATCTGTTTTCACTGAACCTTGGCCTTATGGCAATGCTGATGGTGCCTATTTTTGCCATAGGCCGCAAAGTCAAAAAACTGTCGCGTGAATCGCAGGACAGGATCGCAGATGCCTCTGCACTTGCTGGAGAGATTCTCAACGCGATACCGACCGTGCAGGCTTATACCCAGGAGCAACGCGAAATCCGACGTTTCACTGACCGTACGGAAGCAAGCTTCGTTACCGCGATCAGGCGCACCCGGGTGCGCGCGGCGATGACGGCGTTGATCATCACCGCGGTGATGGGTACTATCATTTTCGTTCTATGGGTTGGAGCAAACCAGGTGCATGACGGCAGCATGACCGGTGGGCAATTGGCTTCGTTCATCCTTTACGCGGCCCTGGTAGCGGGGGGTGTCGGCACGATGGCGGAAGTCTGGGGCGACGTAATGCGTGCAGCGGGTGCGGCTGAGCGCTTGCTTGAACTGTTGCATGCCGAATCTGCGATAGCAGAAACGCCGGCTCCGCGGATATTGCCTCAGCCGAGACAGGCAGCGCTATGTTTTGAGCAAGTCACTTTCCGATATCCGGCGCGACAGGAGATCGCTGCTTTGGACGGGATCACGCTGGATATCTCACCCGGAGAAAGCGTTGCTCTGGTGGGACCATCCGGTGCCGGCAAGACCACGTTGTTTCAACTCCTGTTGCGATATTACGATGTGAGCGCGGGTTGCATCCTGTTCAACGGTCAGGACATACGTCAACTCGGGTTGCATGATCTGCGTGACAAGATCGCAATCGTGCCGCAAGACCCGGTGATCTTCTCCGCCGATGCATTGGATAATATTCGCTATGGCAAATCTTCGGCCAGCGACGAACATGTGATAGCTGCTGCCAAGGCGGCGCTCGTGGATGAATTCATCAACCGCCTGCCGGACGGATACCAAACATTTCTCGGCGAACGCGGCACCCGCTTGTCCGGCGGGCAGCGCCAGCGCATCGCGATTGCGCGGGCGATATTGAAGAATGCCCCGCTGTTATTGCTGGATGAAGCCACCAGTGCGCTGGATGCAGAATCTGAAATCCTTGTGCAGCAGGGACTGAATGCAGCGATGCAGGGGCGCACAACGCTTATCATTGCGCACCGTCTGGCAACGGTACAAAGGGCAGATCGTATTGTGGTAATGGAACATGGTCGCATCGTCGAAATCGGCACACCCGAGGATTTGCGCAAACAGGGCGGGCTTTATGCGCGTCTTGCGCAATTGCAATTCGAAGTCTGAATGGGGAATCCTATTTTCCTTCCTTCGTCGGATCGTTATCCTGCAAGGGAATCCGCTTCAGCCGGAACAGCCCGTTGATATCGCTGTCACTGGTGAAGTAAAGAGCGCCGTCCGGTCCTATTGCCACACCCACTGGCCTTGCCCACCTTTCACCGTCTGCAAGCTGAAAACCGGTGATCAGATCGTCCACACGCATTGCCTCGCCATCGAGAAACCGCACCACTACAATCTTAGGCGGACGGCGACTGGCCGAGCTGCCAAAAAAACCACCACCGGGCCGCGTAGCCCATGAACCATGCAGGGCGACGACTGCATCCAGTTCCAATTGAGGATCCATAGCACCCTCGGGAACAAAAGCGACTCCCATAGGTGCATTGCGCGCCGGAAAAGTAGCTGCAGGTGCAACCACTTCACCGATATCGCGAGGCGGTTTGCCTGCAATACAATTGTCACGCCGTATCTGTTTGCCATCGAATTGAAACCACGGCATGCCATGGAACGAGCCTGCGCTGAGCCGGCTGAAATATTCCGGCGGCTGTTCGTATCCCTGATGGTCCGGGCCATTATTGCTGGCATACAATACAAGTGTCTGCGGGTGCCAATCGAAGCCCACCGGGTTTCGCAGTCCCGATGCGAAGGCTTCCCAGCTCGCCTTGCTGCCGCCTTCACGTAACACCAGCACTCCGCCGCGTCGGTCTTTGAAAGGGTAGCCATACCCAAGATACTGGTCGCTGCAATTGCCCTGGATTCCCAGACTCACATACACCCGCCCATCGGGACCAACCCCAACCGTGCGGCTGATATGCCCGCCGCCACCCGGCAGAGCGGCTAGCAGCCTGACTTCGTCAGCATCTATCTTTGCTTGCCCCAGTCGGTAATGCGCTCGATATAGCCCGTCGGTGCGGGCAATCAATATTTCATCTTGGCGGAATGCCACGCTGTGAGGGTACCCGTCCAGCTGCAATAGCACTTCAGGTTTGGTATAGGGAGGTTGCAACCGGTACACTTTGCCTGATTTTGAACCGGCGAATAAATCGCCATTGGCGGCGAACCTGATCATACGTGGTGTATCCATCAGGCTGAGTAGTTCCAGCTGGTAGCCTTTGGGTATGCGCACAGAGATGCTTTTTCCATCGAGCATAAGCACTTGCTGCTCAAATGCCAGCGCAGCCATACCGCCATGCGCTGGCACAGCCCAAAGAAAAAATAGAAACAGTAAACAGGCTCTATTCGGCATTTCAATTCCGGATGGTATTAGTACTATTGGCCATTAGCACTTGTCGAAAACTATCGAAGCTATGAAGACAATTTTTCTCGTTTATGAGACAAGAATGGAAGGAAATTGTCAATTACAGCTTTTTCTATAGCAATTGATAATGCTATTGACCACCTTAAATGCCAATATTTTCATGTCGTTGCGTGATAGTTTCTCGCTTTGGCATGCAATATGCTCGGTATTCATCAACTCCGCCAATTCAGGTTCGGCAGAAGTTAGCCGTAATCATTCGGAGTAAACCGAAGGAGATGTGTCATGAAAACCACTATGGACATGAGCAGCTACGAAATCGAACAGGATGCTATGGATATCGAGTACGGCGAGGAGATTATGTCCGCCGGCTGGAATCCTGCCGTTGACCTAGTTTGCGAGCAACTTTTGCAAATTCCGACCGATGAACAGATGGCCCTTGCTGCGGAACTTCCAACGCTGAACTCTGCTGAAGATATTTCCTCGGCTGTTTCGGAGATATTCCTCAGAAAGATGTACTCATACCAGCGTTGACTTCTGACGTACTGGAAGTATGGGCAGCATCAGCGAACGGAACGCCTTGTCAGGAGCAAATCAAGCTGGCGGAGAGATTATGTTCAAACTATGTGTCTATTATCACGGTGTCCTGCGTTACACTGTTGTGGCTGATATGCAGAAGGCCCAAGAGTTGCGCGACCAGGGTTTTTACGTTGTGGTCAAGGCAGTTTCCTGAGTTTTTTCATGGATTGGAATTTCAAGCCCAACATCTTCTTGCGAAATATTCAAGCATCGAAT
>QJWF01000116.1 GCA_003235435.1 Nitrosomonadales bacterium | reverse complement strand
GCCGCGCACGACGACGGGCATCGCCGAATTCGACCGCGTGCTCGGCGGCGGCTTGGTGCAAGGCGCGGTGGTGCTGATCGGCGGTGATCCCGGTATCGGCAAGTCCACGCTGCTGTTGCAGACCCTTTCCCACCTTTCCTCGAAATTGAACGTGCTGTATGTGAGCGGAGAAGAATCTTCGCAGCAGATCGCCTTGCGTGCGAGGCGTCTCGTGCTCGATGCCCATGCGGTGCACCTGCTGCCGGAGATCCAGCTGGAGAAGATCCAGGCTGTCATCGCACAGCAGAAGCCCGACGCGGTGGTGATCGATTCCATCCAGACCATCTATTCCGAGCAGCTCACTTCCGCGCCTGGTTCGGTGGCGCAGGTGCGCGAATGTGCTGCACAACTCACGCGCATCGCCAAGAGCAACAATGTCACGATGATCCTGGTCGGACATGTCACCAAGGAAGGCGCGCTGGCCGGGCCGCGCGTGCTGGAACACATCGTCGATACCGTGCTGTATTTCGAGGGGGACACGCATTCCAGCTTCCGCCTGATCCGCGCGTTCAAGAACCGCTTCGGCGCGGTGAACGAACTCGGTGTGTTCGCGATGACCGAGAAAGGGCTGCGCGAAGTGAGCAACCCTTCCGCGTTGTTCCTGTCGCAGCACGGCACACAGGTCGCCGGCTCCTGCGTGATGGTCACTCAGGAAGGCTCGCGCCCGCTGCTGGTGGAGATACAGGCGCTGCTCGACGAAGCGCATTCGCCCACGCCGCGCCGCCTGTCGCTGGGCCTGGAGCAGAACCGGCTGGCGATGCTGCTGGCGGTGCTGCATCGCCATGCCGGCGTGGCGTGCTTCGATCAGGACGTGTTCATCAATGCGGTGGGCGGTGTCAAGATCACCGAACCGGGCGCTGACCTCGCAGTGCTGCTCGCGATCGTTTCCTCGCTGCGCAACAAACCGTTGCCTGACAAGATGGTGGTGTTCGGCGAAGTGGGGCTTGCCGGAGAAGTCCGTCCGGTACAGCGCGGTCAGGAACGCCTGAAGGAAGCCGCCAAGCTGGGTTTCACCCAGGCCATCATTCCCAAGGCCAACGCCCCCAGGCAGAAGATCGCCGGCATCGAGACCATTGCGGTGGAGCGTGTCAAAGAAGCAGTGGAACGGATGCGTTAGTTGGCGCAGTGCAGGAGATGATGGTACGGGGTAACCCGGATACAACTTCCCTCGGCAGGTCGTCAGGTTCCGATTCCGCAGCAATTGCAGTCTTTTTCGAACCATGCACGGTCAGATGCCATCTCCATGGTTCACCGGACAAATAACATGACTCGGCCATTGTCAGCCAGATGGCCTAAGGGTAAAGTTAGCCAATCCACACATATAAAAACACGGGTGCGAAGATGGCAATATTGATAATTGTGGCGGTGCTGGCGGTGGTTTTGTTGCTGGCGTTCTTTCGTGCCTCAATCTGGAGCTGGCTGGTCGCGATATCGGTGTTCGTCCCGGCAGTGGCGATCGAGAGCCGCATTTCTGACGATGCCTTGTGGGTCATCTTCATCGCGCTGGGCGTTTTCGTGCTGGTGCTCGGGGTTCCTTTTCTGCGCCGTCATCTATTCAGCAGTTTCGTCCTGATGATCTTCCGCAAGATACTGCCGCAGATCTCGGAAACCGAGCAGGAGGCGATCGACGCCGGCACAGTATGGTGGGATGGCGAATTGTTCAGCGGCAATCCGAACTGGAACAAGCTGCGCGCATTTCCGAAACCTTCCCTGAGCAGCACCGAGCAAGCTTTCCTCGACAACGAAGTCGAACAGCTATGCGCGATGCTGGACGATTGGGACATCACGCACAATCGCGCCGACTTGCCCTCCGAAGTCTGGCAGTTCATCAAGGACAAGGGGTTTTTCGGCATGATCATTCCGAAACGCTACGGCGGACTGGAGTTTTCCGCGCAGGCGCATTCGGCGGTGGTGAGCAAGGTCGCCTCGCGCAGCGGGACGGCGGCGGTCACGGTGATGGTGCCCAATTCACTTGGTCCGGCGGAGCTGTTGTTGCATTACGGCACCGAGGACCAGAAGGACAGGTATTTGCAGCGTCTGGCGCGGGGACAGGAAGTGCCGTGCTTCGCGCTGACCGGCCCACTTGCCGGTTCTGATGCAGGCGCGATCCCCGATTATGGCGTGGTCGGATACGGTGAATTCGCCGGCCGGCAGAACGTGATGGGGATACGCCTGACCTGGGAGAAACGCTATATCACGCTGGCTCCGGTGGCCACGCTGCTCGGCATGGCATTCAAACTGTATGACCCGCAACAATTGCTCGGCGGAGAATCCGACCGCGGCATCACCCTGGCGCTGATTCCTACCGATACGCCTGGCGTGCAGATCGGCCGACGCCATTTCCCTCTGAACTCGGCTTTCCTGAACGGGCCGACGCAGGGGAACGAAGTGTTCATCCCGATCAGTTACATCATCGGCGGGACGCAGCGTGTCGGCCAGGGCTGGCGCATGCTGATGGAATGCCTGGCGGCAGGGCGTTCGATCTCGCTGCCGGCAAGCAGCATAGGCGGGATGAAACTGGCTGCGCGCACCAGCGGCGCCTACAGCCGAGTGCGCAAGCAGTTCAAGCTGCCGATCGGCAAATTCGAAGGCGTGGAGGAACCGCTGGCGCGGATCGGCGCGCATACCTACATGGTGGATGCGGCGCGCCAGTTCACCGCGCTTGCGGTCGATCTGGGCGAAAAACCGTCGGTGGTTTCCGCCATCATCAAATACCATTCCACCGAGCGCGGGCGCACCGTGATCAACGATGCGATGGATGTGCATGGCGGCAAGGGAGTCTGTCTGGGTCCGGACAATTATCTGGGCCGGTTCTATCAGCAAATGCCGATCGGTATCACCGTCGAAGGCGCGAACATCCTGACGCGCACTCTGATGATCTTCGGGCAGGGGGCGATCCGCTCCCATCCCTATGTGCTGAAAGAAATCGCGGCAACACAGGATCATGACCGCCAGCGCGCGCTGCTCCAGTTCGACGAAGCGCTGTTCGGGCATATCAGCTTTGCGTTGAGCAACGCGGCGCGCAGCCTGGTGCTTGGTCTGAGCGGCGGCCGAGGATTCCCGGTACCCGAAGGAACGGATACACGCCGCTACTACCAGCAATTGACCCGCTATTCGGCGGCTTTTGCGCTAAGCGCTGATGTGTCCATGGCGGTGCTGGGCGGTGCATTGAAGCGGCGCGAGAAGATCTCGGCGCGCCTTGGAGATGTGTTGAGCCTGATGTATCTGTGTTCGGCGACATTGAAACGCTTCGAGGATGACGGCCGTCCCGCCGAAGATCTGCCGTTGCTGCATTGGACGATGCAGGATGCGCTGTACAGGATCCAGCAGGCTTTTGACGGCGTGGTCAGGAACTTTCCGAACGCTCTGGTGCGCGGATTGCTGAGTCTGTTGATATTCCCGCTCGGCCAAAGATTGTTTCCTCCGTCAGATCACCTCGGGCATCAGATTTCCACGCTGTTGATGCAACCCGGCGCTGCGCGGGACCGCCTGACCTCTGGCATGTATATCCCGCGCGACGAGATGGAGGCGGTAGGCGCGCTGGAAGCCGCACTCGACAGCACGCTGGCGTGCGAACCGCTGCAGAAAGTTCTTTCCGATGCGCGCAAGGCCGGAAAGCTCAAGGCACTGGAGGAGGTGCAGCGCATCTCCGAGGCTCGCGATACGGGAATCATAGACGCGGAACAGGCGCTGCTGCTGGAGCGTGATTATGCGCTTCGCCGCAAAGTCATCATGGTGGATGATTTTGCGCCCGAGCAATTGCAGTCCAACCGGGCATGACCACGCTACGCGACAAGGTGGTTTTCATCACCGGCTCGAGCCGCGGCATCGGAAGGGAGATCGCCTTGCGCTGCGCGCGTGACGGCGCAAAGGTGGTGATTACCGGCAAGACAGTCAAACCGCATTCCCGGCTGCCCGGCACGATAGACACGGTGGCGCGGGAAGTGGTCGAAGCGGGCGGGCGATCGCTGGCGCTCCAATTGGATGTGCGCGACGAACAGGCGATAGAGGAAGCGGTGGTCAAGGCCGTCGACATGTTCGGCGGGATAGATGTTCTGGTGAACAATGCCAGCGCGATCAGCCTGAGCGGAACGCTTGCCACGCCGGTCAAGAAGCTCGACCTGATGTGGGATGTGAACATGCGCGCGACATTTCTGGCGTCGCAGGCATGCATTCCCTATCTGAAGCAGTCGGAAAATCCCCACATCCTGACGATGTCTCCGCCGCTTAATATGGATGCGAAATGGTTTGCTCCGCACCTGGCCTACACCATGTCGAAGTACGGCATGAGCCTGTGCACGCTGGGCATGGCGCGTGAATTTTCAGCCGGGGAAGGCGATGGCAAAAGCATAGCGGTGAACTGCCTGTGGCCGCGCACCACGATTGCCACTGCCGCGATCGAGTTCAATTTCCCGGAGCAGATACTGCGCGCTTCGCGCAAGCCTGCTATCGTTGCGGACGCGGCTTATGCGATCATTACCCGCGACAGCCGCGCGTGCAGCGGTAATTTTTTTATAGACGAAGAGGTTTTGCGCGAGGAGGGCGTGAGTGATTTCGACCAATATGCAATGTCGCCCGGTGCGACGCTGTATAACGACTTGTTTCTCGGTTAAGTAAAAAGGGGAGATATGCAGATGCAACAAACAGACGTGATTTCGCCGGAACAGGCGGGCAACCTGCACGGCTTGTTCCTCGAGCGTGTCCGCCGCTCGCCTGACAAGACCGCCTATCGCTATTTTCAGCAGGGAGCATGGCGGGATATCTCATGGCGCGAAATGCTGGGCGAAGTGGCGCGGTGGCAAGCCGCGCTGTCCAAAGTCGACCTGGCGAAGGGCGACCGTGTCGCGATCATGTTGCGCAACTGCCCGCAGTGGGTGATGTTCGATCAGGCCGCGATGTCGCTGGGCCTTGTGGTTGTACCACTGTATACCGTGGATCGGCCGGACAACATCGCCTACATCGTCAAAGACGCGGATGTGAAGGTACTGCTGTTTGAAAACGAAGAGCAATGGCAGGCATTGCGCACGGTGCGCGACCAGCTTGGGGGCATCCAGTGTTTTATCAGCATCGACCCGCTAAGTGACAGTGACGAACCGCGCTTGGTATCGATGCTGAAGTTCCTGCCGGCCGATGCGCATTTGCGCCAGGCGCCGCCCATCCGGGGAAACGAACTGGCCAGCATCATCTATACATCAGGGACCACCGGGAGACCGAAAGGGGTGATGCTCAGCCATGACAACATGCTGAGCAATGCCCATGCATTGTTGCTGGAAACCTTCAAAGTGTATTGCGATGATCTGTTCCTGTCCTTCCTGCCGTTGTCTCACACCTTCGAGCGCACTTGCGGTTACTACCTTCCGATCATGGCCGGTGCGACGGTAGCCTATGCGCGTTCCATCCCCTTGCTGTCGGAAGACCTGCAGATCATCCGGCCAACCATCATGATCTCGGTGCCGCGCATCTACGAGCGTATGTACGGGACGATCAGCGCCAAGCTGGCAGAAAGCTCACCGCTCAAGCGCGCACTGTTCCAGCTGGCGGTGGACATCGGCTGGGCCCGCTTTCTGTACCAGCAGGGGCGAGGGCCGTGGAAAGCCTCGTTCCTGCTGTGGCCGCTGCTGAACAAGCTGGTGGCGGAGAAGATAACGGCTCGCCTCGGCGGCAACTTGCGCAGTGCGATCAGCGGCGGCGCGGCGCTCGCGCCGGAGATATCGCACATGTTCGTGGGTCTTGGGCTGCCGGTTCTGCAAGGCTATGGCCTGACCGAAACCAGCCCGGTCATCGCGGGCAACCCGCTGGAGAACAATTTCCCCGACAGCGTCGGCAAGCCGATACACGGGTTGCAGGTAAAGCTCGGTTCGCAGAACGAACTTCTGGTAAAGGGACCGAACGTTATGCTGGGCTACTGGAACAACCCCGAGGCGACGCGCGCGATGATCGATGCGGACGGCTGGCTGAACACCGGCGACACCGTCGGCATCAGCGATAGCGGGCATATCTACATCGCAGGCCGCATCAAGGAGATCATCGTCATGTCGAACGGGGAGAAGATCCCGCCGAACGACATGGAGATGGCGATCCTGCGCGATCCTTTGTTCGATCAGGCGATGATATACGGTGAGGGCAAACCTTATCTGGTCGCGCTGGTGGTGCTCAATCCCGAGGCATGGCTGCAATTTGCCAAACAGATCAACGTGCGCCCCGACATGCCCGAGTCGCTGACCGACAGCGTGGTCCAGGCCGAGGCGCTCGAACACATTGCGGATAATCTGCGCGCCTTCCCCGGCTATGCAAAGGTGCACCGCGTGCTGTTGCTGCAGGAACCATGGAGCATAGAAAACGGCCTGCTGACCCCGACACTGAAGGTCAAGCGGGCAAAAGTGGTCGAAAGATTCGCCGCCGAGATCAAGGAACTCTACGAGGGACATTGATCGTGAGTGAACATCATGCAACCACCACCCTGCCGCAGCGCGAACCGACCATTCGTGTGGCGGCGATGCCTTCCAATGCAAGTTATACCGGTGACATCTTCGGTGGATGGGTAATGGGCCAGGTGGACATCGCGGGCAGCATCCCTGCGCTGCATCGGGCCAAGGGCCGGGTTGCGACCGTAGCGGTGAATTCCTTCGTGTTCAAGCAGCCGATCTTCGTAGGCGACGTGGTCAGTTTCTATACCCGGATCGTGAAGGTCGGGAATACTTCGATCACCGTCGAGGTCGAGGTGTATTCGCAGCGCGACCCGGCCAAGCCGACCTGCGTGAAGGTGACCGAAGCGACGTTGACCTATGTGGCAGTCGGGGAAGACCGCAAGCCGCGGCTTGTTCCGCCGGAAGAATAAGCGCATCATGTCCGTTCGGAAAATAGCCTGCTGCTTAACTGTAATTTTGTGGAATTGATTCGTTAGCGATCAGCGTAAAAGCGGTTTTGGAAGCCGTTCGTGAATTTATAAACATCACAGGGAGACTCAAATGCACCACGTCAAGTTTTGTTCAATGTTAGTGATGGCCCTGATTCTGGCCGGTTGCGGCGGCAACAGCGATGTTCCCGCCAAGCCGAAGTTCTCGTCGCAGATCTCTTTTGGCGACAGCCTGAGCGATGTGGGTAGTTACAAGGTGGGAGTTGTTGCGGCGGTGGGTGGAGGGCAATTCACGATCAATAGTACAGGACCGACAAATTGGACTGAATTGACGGCAGTGAAATTAGGACTTGGTGCTCCGTGTGCTGCTGTTACGGGCCTTGATGATGGAACCGCAGGTGGAGTGCCTTCCACCGTAGGTGTCACGTATGTAATGCCGCCAGT
>QJWF01000078.1 GCA_003235435.1 Nitrosomonadales bacterium | reverse complement strand
GCCGAGGAGCATGCGCAGGGTGATCGGCCGGTCAGGGAAATTGGGATTGCGTACCCTGAAGGGCAGCGCCGCACTGACATCGCCATCGAGCCCGAGCCTGCCCTGCTCCACGAGCTGAAGGACGGCCACCGCGAGCACGGTTTTCGAGACCGAGGCGAGTTCGAAGAGGGTGTCGGGTGTGACGGGGTGCGCCGCGGCGGCGTCGCGGAAGCCGTAGGCGCCCTGCCATACGATCGCCCCGTTTTTCACGACCACTGCCGACAGACCCGGTATATGCGACCACCGCATCCGTGCCAGAATGAAACGGTCAATCGGCGCGGAACCGACGGGCGGCGCAGCGGAAGCTAGTATGCCTGCAGCCAGGGATGCAACGAGGGTAAGCGCAAGGCAGAGTGTGCGAGTTATCATGAACGGAAATGGACTCCGCAAGTGCACGGGACCTGTTCGGATTGGCACCCTGCGTCCCGGACACCGGCTTTTTCATTGAAGTATTGTGACATGAATATAGCGATCAGGGTCGCGTCAGAGAGTATTGGACAGCGTCATTTCCACGCAGAAAGGAGCTAGTCAACTCCCGTTGAAATCGCTGCCGGAAATCTTCATCTGTAAATTCCAGGAAACCTTCGCCGGAGTTCTAACTTTCTTCGCGCAAGTCCCCAAAACGGATATGCCGACCATCGGATCGACGTTCCCTTGAAGTCGACATTCCAGATGTTTCCATATCCGGGGTGGCGGCAGGAAAAAGCACGGTGGCATCCCTGAATTGCCATCAGAAGTGTAGCCCTCACGAGTATTCCCAGTAACCAGACGGTAATTGAGAAGTAACCGCATTCCCGGGACAGGCAATTGCGCACTTGATCCTGATCATCAGGAGGTGGGAACAGGCGCGGTATACTCCTTCGCGCACCGCCAGAATCATGCCGCGCCAATGACGACCGCTATGCAGCAGCGAACCGATCAGTTACCTGAACGAAAGCTCGCAGCGGTTCTGTTCCTGCTTTCTTTCGCCACAGTGGTGTTTACCATCGTGGTGTTTCGGCTGCTGACCTTTTTCATCATGCCATCCCTCTTTTTTGATCTGCTGTTTATCGGGTTTCCTCTGGGTGCGCTTGCCGGGGTTCGCTTCTATACAGTCTGCAGGAGATCATTTCTGAAGACTCTTTGGATTCTGCAGGGAGCAATGTTTTTCTCTGTTTTTGCCATGCTCGCTTGCAGGCATTTTGATTATCTGCGTGCTCACCTCTTTGACGTGGAATTGCAGCGACTCTTTTTGCAAATGCTGATTTTTACGCTGTTGTTTCTGCCGTTTTTTATTGCGTATGGTCTGAGTGAGTATATCGGGTACCAGATTGGTCGGCAGCACCTCACGGGCCGTATGCCGGTGGTCTATGCGATCTATCTGTTCGGTGCGGCGGGCGCCTATCTTTTCACGGAATTCGTATTTCCCGTGTTAGGAGCCACCCGGTTACTGGGTATCCCCTTTTTTCTGGTTGCGCTGGCAATGCTGATGCTTGGACCGGGTGTATGGGTTCGAAGGAGCTTGATCGGCCTGCAGCTGGCAGTCGTAGCCGTGTTGCTTGTGCCACGCCTCGATGCCGGATTCCTTTCGCTTTACAAGGGGACCAGTCCCCAGTCGAGCCATGCCTATGGAGAAGCTGGATTCAGGACGATTTACCAGCAGTGGGGCAAATACAGCCTCATTGAAATCATGCAGTCACCTGCCCGGGACGGTTACATCGGCTTCTATAACGATATTATCCAGTGGACTTTTGCGCCCACCACAGGCTTTACGGAACATGCTATTGGCATGTTACCGCTTGAACTGGCGCCTGCGGGCGGCAATATCGCCATCATCGGTGCAGGTGCCGGTCGTCAGGTGGAATATGCCCGAAAATCGGGGCATGACCTTCGGGAAATCCTGGCTATTGAAGTCGAGCCGGGTGTTATTGCAGCTGTCAAGGACCGCCTGGCCGAACGCTTTGATCATGTGTACGACGATCCTCGCGTGACGCTTGCCATCCACGAGGCGCGCAGCTACATGGAACATACGGACAGGCGTTTTGACCTGATCTATCTTCCCAGTGTGGGTGGATATCCACAAATGATGCTGGAACCGGGCAACATGATCCGTACCAGTGAGGCTTACGAAACACTCAGCCGGCGGCTCACGGAACAGGGGGTTCTGGCCATCTGGTATCCGGCAGTGCTGGACCCCCGCGGCATACTCACTGAACAGTACATACGCACGCTGGAGAGCCCGCCGATCGGCCTGGCGGTGCGCGCTTTTCACAACGGCTCCGAGTTCTTGATCCTTGCGGCCAGAAGCGAGGCATACCTGCCGACACTGGAGCAGGTCCAGACATTTTATCTGAGACCTGCGGTGGAGCGGTTTGGTGAAGGCTTTGCACCTTTTTTTGTCAATCCGACGGTGAGTTTCCAGAAGACCTGGGATGATTCAATGTTCAAACCGATCACGGATAATCAACCGTTTCTGGCGGGAAACATACAGCATATTTTCTCCCTCCGGCAGCTCGGTTTACTCTTCGCTCTGGTGCTTGGTTTGATGCTCGCGTTCGCCGGATTTTTGTACCTGCTGTTGAGAAAACGCGGCAATCCGGAAATCCCGGGCACATCGTTTTCACAGCTGATTATTGTCAGCCTGTTCGTTGGGGCCAACTTTCTGATCATGGAACACTACCTTATTCTTATGCTGTTCAAAAAATTGTACGTGTATCGTGATGCCCTGGTGCTGGGCGCAATAAGCTTTCTGCTCATTACGGGGCTTGGCAGCACCATTATCAAACCCGCAATGCGTCCAGGGCTTCAGATTGGTGGCGGATTATTTGTCCTGGTTTTGCTGCTTGTGCAGGACAACCTCTCGCCTCTGGCCAATGTTGCCATGATTACACCTGTGGCATTCGTGACAGGTAGTTTCTTTCCTGCGTTGTTTGAAGCGGCGGCAAAAAACCCACTCGGGGTATTCGCCGCGGATTCCGTTGGCGCAGCGCTTGGCTCAATGGCTTCGTTTTTTATTCCCATTGTCTTCGGATTCGAATGGTTTTTCGTCTTTGCAAGCGTGATTTTCTGGGGTACGGCCCTTGCCATCTTCCAGTTTTTTCGGAACCAGAAAAACACCGCTGCAGTTGATATTCAGCACATGAGGCAGATTACCAGGCCAGGCTGATTTCCAATCACTACGCAAACATTGTTCCTGCAAAGTACGCGGGTTTTCTGACTATGCCTTGCGTCGTATGTGCACCCATGCGAGCAACACACCCACCGATACCGTTAAAAGGCTGCTAATGGCCGCAAGCGGACGTTCCTGAAGGACGAAAACCAGGACAATAGAATTCAGTAGCACAAAAACGGCTGGGGTCAGCGGATATCCCCATACTCGGTAAGGTCGCGGCATATCGGGAGCACTGTAGCGGAGTACAAAAACGCCTGCGACGGTGAGGATTGTGATCAGGTTGAGTGTGAACCCGGCGAAAGAAAGTACGCCTTCAAATGAATCCGTGACAACAAAAGCGATGGCGAGCAAAAGCTGAAGCAGGATGGCACGTAACGGTGTACCGTCACGTGCGCGAATCGCGAGTGAACGTAGTCCCGGCAGGTCCTCGCCTGCGACCTGCAGCACGCGCGGAGCCGCCATCACCATGGCGCTGATAGTCGACAGCAACAGCACGCAGATCATGGCACTCGCCAGCAAGCGGCCTTCGTCACCGAAAATGTACTGAGCGGAGAGGGCGCCAATCTCGAGTTTTCCTGCAAGCTGTTGAACGGGTATTGTGCGCAGAAATACGAAGTTAAGCAGCAGATAGAGCATCATTACGATCAGCGTTCCGTGGAATAAGGCTCTGGGAACCACACGCCGGGGTTCATGGACCTCGCTGATTATATAGGTGGTCGCGTTCCACCCCGAGTAAGCATACGAAACGTAAATCAGGGAAAATGCAAATGACGGACTGAAGACTTCATGCCAGCCAGGCAGGGAGGGTGTTACAGTAGCGTGAGATGCTGGAACAACCAGGAGCCCGCTGATGCAAAAGCCCAGAATAAGAAATACTTTTGCCGCCGTTGTCAGCATATGAAAGCTCCTGCCAATATTCACGCTGAACGCATGAAAGGCAGTAACTCCGACAAGCACAAGGACAGCTAAACCGGTAGCGGGGACGTCAGCGAACACGCTGGCATAACGACTGAATGCCATTGCAGCGAGAGCGCTGGGTGCTGCGAAGCCGATGGTAATGGAAATCCATCCGGCAACGATTCCGAGCACGGGATGATAGATCTTTCCAAGAAAGTGATATTCACCACCCGACCGGGGCATGGCAGCTGCGAGTTCTCCGTAGGACAACGCACCTGCCAGTGCTAACACTCCACCAATAAGCCAAAGAAACATCAGAGAAAATCCTGTTTTTAGTTCCTGAGCTTCCAGCCCGAGTGTGGTGAACACGCCGGTTCCGATCATGCTGGCGATAACAACGGCGCTGGCCGTTGAATATCCAAATGGAAGCGGGAATTCTGAATGGTATGTCTTCATATGATGGTTGTGCCGTAACTGTACCTTGTTTCATGCCGTAGCCCATTCCGGGCGTCGGACCATCGGATACACGAGTGTCCGGGATTTTGTTGCATCTCAGGTCCGGATTTGTATCCAAAGAGTCGCAAGGTACTGATTAGCCGCGACAACTAACGGACCTGGACTCGGGTAGCCATCAATCATCGGTGCAGTTTTTTGATCGTGGTGCCAGCGATCCAGCCCTCCACGGGGTCTGTGCCTTCCGGTATCCCGAAGCAGTTGGTTCGCAGGCGCCAGGCCGAAGCGGCCTGAATCGCGCAAAGCAAGGCATCAAGCTGATCGCCGCCCGGTTCAGTGGTGAGATCCATCGATACGCTGACGTTGAATCCGTACAGCGCCTTGGCCGCGCCGTCGACAATCTCTTTTAGCAGGTCCTTCCGGGCCTGGCGTTGCAGGGTTGTCTGCTTTGACCTCGTGTCCTGCTTGTCACTGCGTCGGCCAATAATGGATCGGGCAAGCATGCCGGGATAGGCTTCGACTACAACCCGCTCGGGATCACCGGCCAGAAGACCGGGAATGGTCACGCCGGCCTCACGAAGCCGGTGCGCGCCCTCGAAGAACATCAGTCCCACCGGCGTGCCATAGAGCTTCTGCGGGCTGATCGAACCCGCCGCGATATCCGTAGTATGGCCATGGCCTTGTCCAGCTCCGCCTCGGCCAGCAGCGTCTCGAGCCGTGCGTTCTCGGCTTCCCGATAAAGGGGTCTGTCCCTGTTTTTCAGTGTCGTTCGACTCAGCCCCTGTTTACTCTGCTGGCAGGATACGGTCTGCGAACAGACCGGCCTGCTGGAGTTCCTCGATGAACCCGAACTTGCGCAGATCCGCGATCCGCTCCGGGTACAGGATACCGTCGAGGTGGTCACACTCGTGCTGCACCACGCGCGCGTGGAATCCCTCGACGTCCCGATCGATGGCGTTGCCGGACGGATCGAAGCCGCGGTAGTGAATTCGCCTGTAGCGCGCTACCAGTCCGCGCATCCCAGGCACACTCAGACACCCTTCCCAGTCCTCCACCTGCTCCTCGTCCAGCGGGGTGATCACGGGATTGATCAGCACCGTGAACGGTACCGGAACGGCATCCGGATAACGCGGATTGTGCTCCACGCCGAATATCACCACGCGTTGCAACACGCCGATCTGGATCGCCGCCAGTCCCGCGCCGTCACAGGCGTTCATGGTGTCCGTCATGTCGGAAATCAGTCGCTTGAGTTCCGGTGTGTCGAACCGCTCTACCGGGGCGGCGACCCGGCGCAACACCGGGTTACCCATTCGCAGGACGGGCTGTACGCTCATGCCGGTATAATAGCTTAACGGAGCCGGTGCGGTGAGCGTCCTGTATGCCGCGGGGGACTTCAACTGCAGAAGTAACAGTGGCAGACCGTGTTTTCACAATCAACGGAAGATACGTGGACAGTCCACGTTTTCAAAATCAATAGTCAGTCAATGGGCCTGGACTCGATTGACCGGACGTAAACGCAGCCAGAAGATATGCCCTCTTCTATCGTGAACAGGCAGACCAAACCGCTGCGTGTCGATGTACTGGCACAATTGTTTTTGCAGCTGGCGCAACTGGAAAGTGCGGGGTTGTCGCCGTTGCAGGCGTTGGGCTTGCTGGAGAGTCGCGACAAAATGATTCAGCCGCGGCTGTCAATGATGCGCCGACATGTACAGGGCGGATGTGCGCTTGGCGAAGCGGGGCTCAGGGCGGGCGTCTTTGATGATAACCATAAAACGCTGATCGAAGCCGCGGAAGCCGGCGGCAAGCTCGCCGCCGTTTACAAACAATTGGCCAGTCATTATCAGGGGCTGAGTGAGCGACTGAGAGCGATCCGTTCCCGCCTGTATCTACCCGCGCTGATTCTGGTGCTGGCCCTGTTGTTGCAACCGTTACCGGCACTGGTGACTGGCAGCATCAGTGGCGGCTACTTTCTCGTGCGCGTGTTCAGCACCCTGGCGGTGATTGCACTGTGCGGGTTTGTGGCAATGAATCTGCCGGACTTGCTGGAAAAGGCCGGTTTGAGAACTGCCTGGGACGGGTTGTCGTTGCGGTTGCCGTGGATTGGCAACTGGCTGATCGTTCGGCAAGTGAACGAGTTTCACTTTATGCTGGCGTTGCTGCTGGATGCCGGGCTGGCATTTTCGGATGCGTTGCCCAAGGCGGTGGCCACGGTTCGGAATCATGTGTTGCGGGCGCGATTCGCGCCAGCGGTCGAGCAGTGTCGTTCCGGCGCGAGTGTGGCGGAGACGCTGCGTCTGGTGACGGTGATCAAACCTTTAACCTTGCAATTCGTGGCAAGCGGCGAGCAGAGCGGAAGACTGGCGGATAGTCTGCTGCATCTTGCCCGCATCGAGGCTGAATCGATTGCATTGCAAGACGATGCGCTCGTGGAGTGGTTGCCGCGCCTGGTGTACGGGGTGATTACAGGCTGGATGGCGTATTCGATTTTGACCAGCGGGGCGTTTTTGCCGAAATGAAGAAATGGGGACAGACCACGTTTTCAGAATCAATAACGGGGTCTGTCCCTGTTTTCAGCAAGGGCTGTAGTATCATGCGCGCGGGCTGTGCGCTGCACATCCCGGAACGACGCCGCCGGCTTCGGCGGCCTTCGTTTAACATCTCGTGGATGGCGCGCGCATGACCAGAATAACGCTGCTTGCGATACTGATCCTGATTGTCGGGTGCACCCTGGTGGCGCGCCGCCCGCTGGACGAACACTACGGAATGCCGGATCCGGCGCGCTACGATGTGCCCGTGGCATCGCCGCAAATCTCGTATCGCAGCGACATCCAGCCCATTCTTGACC
>QJWF01000098.1 GCA_003235435.1 Nitrosomonadales bacterium | reverse complement strand
GAGGTGTAATCCGCCGCCTTCTGGTGATCTTCAAGATCGATTTTTTCACGGAATACTTCAGGTACAGAGGCGCGATGAGCGGCGATATGACCAAGTTGTCTGCGCGCCAGCAACAACTTGGCAAGTGTGGTCAGAGCCAAAGTGGCGATGAATATAAAGGTGAATTGTCCTGCATCCATCTGGAGGTCTTTCAGTTGGGTTCTTTTTCAAGCTGTTCAAGGAGCATGCTTGTGACACAATACGCGCCTGGACGTTCATTTCTGGTATATGAATTATGGCACAAAATCAAAATCACCTTATCTGGATAGACATGGAAATGACCGGTTTGAACCCGGAAACAGACCGTGTGATCGAAGTCGCGTTGGTGATTACCGACAACGAGCTGCAGACCGTTGCTGAAGCACCGGTATTGGTCTTGCATCAACCGGACAGCGTGCTGGATGGCATGGATGCATGGAACAAGTCCACACATGGCAAGTCCGGCCTTATCGAGAAAGTTAAAGCTTCTACTCTTGATGAGGTGTTGGTCGAGTCGCAGATGATAGAATTCATCAAGGAATATGTGCCTGCCCGAACTTCACCGATGTGTGGGAATTCTATCTGCCAGGATAGGCGTTTTCTGGCTCGCTGGATGCCCAAACTCGAGGAATATTTCCACTACCGCAACCTCGACGTGAGCACGCTCAAGGAGCTGGCAAAACGCTGGAAGCCGGATGTTGCCCAAGGGGTCAAGAAGCACGGCAAGCACGAGGCGCTGGCCGATATCTATGAGTCCATCGGTGAAATGAGGCACTACCGGGAACATTTCATCAAGCTCTGACGCGGCTAATGTCAAGCTGGCGTATACTTTATGCCATGCTTCATCAGGAGGACTATCATGACTACCAAGAACGGTTCAACGATGCCGCCCGACTATGATCATGCGAGGGTTATAGAGCGACCGGATGGGTTCTATTGGCAGGACGATGAACTCACAGACAAGTTCTTCGGGCCTTTCCCAACCTTGCTTGAAGCGGTGCAGGACATGCAGTTCCAGGGCGACACCGACTTCGGAGAAGGTGAATCCCTGGAAGATGCTGAAGCGGAAATAGGAATCTCGGACTGGATAGACCCGGAGACCGGCGAACCTGCAGAAGACTTTTCAACGCGCCTCAATGATGATTAAACCGGTCTTGGCCACTGCAGGCCAGACGAATTGAGTCCATTCCCGACCCGGTCGGTTATCAACGCTGCATACGATATCAACTGCCATCGCAAACCGGTGGCTTTGATTACGGGTATATCACGAAATACAGGTTATTTCGCCTTGTATTCCCGAATCAACCCAAACAGAACGCATATCCAGACTATTTTGCGGCACCCATCGCGAGGGCGCGCAACCGGCTGTGCTCGAGTTCAGTTGCGTTTGGTTCTGAAAGCCATCCATGAAGGTTTTCCAGAGCCAGGTCGGTCAGCGCATGCATCCAGTCGTTATTTTCGTTGAGGCACGGAATGTAGTGGAATTCCCCGCCGCCGGCATGTAGAAAATCTTCCTTGCCTTCCTGTGCGATTTCTTCAAGCGTCTCCAGGCAATCGGCGACAAACCCTGGGCATACTACGTCCACACGCCTGGTGTTTTGTTTTCCGAGTTCCACCAGGGTAGCAGTGGTGTAAGGTTTGATCCATTCGGCTTTGCCAAAACGCGATTGGAAACTGAGTGTGTATTGTTCGGGCTTCAAACCCAGTTGCTGTGCCAACAGGCGCGCGGTCTTTTGGCATTCGCAGTGGTACGGGTCGCCTTTTTCCAGCGTATAGCGGGGCACGCCATGGAAACTCATCACCAGTTTGTCCGGTCGGCCGTTCTTCATCCAGTATTCGTTGATGTTGTTTGCAAGCGCTTTGATATATCCGGGGTAGTCATGATAATCCCTGATTGTGCGTAAAGCGGGTGTGTTCCGCATGTGGCGTAACTCATCGAACACGATGTCGAAGGCGGTGGCGGTACTGCTGGCTGCATATTGCGGATACATCGGTATGATCAGGATGCGCTGGCAATTCTGTTGTTTAAGTTTGCGTAAAACACTGGGGATGGATGGATTTCCGTAGCGCATCGCGAAGTCAACAACCAGGGGAGCTTTGCAACGTTCGCCGAGATAGCCTTGCAACAAGGCAGCCTGTTTCTCAGTGTGTATGCGCAGCGGTGAACCTTCTTTGGTCCAGATTGTGGCGTATTTCGCGGCGGATTTCTTCGGGCGAACCCTGAGGATAATGCCGTTGAGAATCAGCCACCAGATTGCTTTCGGGATTTCCACCACGCGGGGGTCCCCGAGGAATTCCTTCAGATAAGGTCGAACCGCTTTGGCAGTGGGCGCATCGGGAGTGCCGAGATTGATCAGCAGCACGCCGGTTTTGACAGGGGTACCGTGCGTGAAGCCGGGTTCGATTTGATAAGACATTCGTATATTCCTTGCAGTTTATGTAGCGAATTCTAGTTTTGGGAAAGCGCATTGCCGAGCAATCGCGCTGTGATGTCCACGATGGGAATGACGTGTTCATAGTCCATACGTTTCGGTCCAACCACGGCGAGTGTTCCAACCACCTTCCCATCTGCGGAGTAAGGCGCAGTGATAACGCTGCACTCATCCAGCGAAGCCAACCCGGATTCGCTGCCGACAAAAATGTGTATCCCTTGCCCTCTGCGGCTTGCATCGAGAAGTTGCAGCAATTCGGTCTTTTGCTCGAACAAGGCAAACAGGCTGCGCAAGCGGTTCATGTCGGTTGTAAAGTCCTGTACATGCAGCAAATTGTGCTCGCCACTGATGACATAGTCTCCTGTTTTTTTTGCTTCTGCCGCATCTCCAGCGGCCAGTGCAGCAGTCATCAAGGCACTCATGTCCTGGTGAAGCTGCTGTAACTCATTGCGCAGCCTGTCGCGTATCTGGGAGAAACTGCAGCCAACGTAGTTCTGGTTGAGAAAATTGCCGGCTTCGGTGAGTTGTGACTGGGAATAGTCGCGATCCATTAGAAGGATACGATTTTCAACCTCCCCATCAGGCATGACGATGATCAGCAGTACGCGCTTTTCGCCGAGTCGCAGGAATTCGATCTGCCGCACGGTGATCGCACTGCGTTTTGCAGAAGCGACTACGCCTGTAAACTTGGTCAGTTCGGAAAGGATGTTCGAAGCCTGCGTGATCAGGCGGGAAGGATTGTCCGGCTGCAACTTGTTTTCCAACTGTTGCACGTGTGCACTGTCCAGCGGCTTTGTGACCAGCATGGTGTCGATGAAAAGACGGTATGCCAAACCTGTCGGAACACGGCCTGCGGAGGTGTGCGGGCTGCTGACCAGGCCGATCTCTTCCAGATCGGCCATCACATTGCGTACCGTCGCGGAGCTGACTTCAAGGCCGGAATATTGCTGCAAAGTGCGCGAGCCGACCGGTTGACCTTCACAGATATAGCGCTCTACAAGTGTCTTGAGCAGGATTTGCGCGCGTTCGTTGAGCATGGGGTAGATTCTACCATCCTGGACAAGCTTGCCGGTCAGCGGCTTGCGGAAACGATGCGAACCATGATTGTCCTGTCATGCTGCGGGAATCCCTGTATTGCCTGTTCTGGATTTGTTGCGGCGCTCCATGCGCCTTATCGCCATGATTTGCGGTTTCTGCTCAAAGTAGTTTCCCCATGCCATACGATCTTCAGTGGACAGCCGGTTCACGTCCGTATCCGCAAGGATTTCAGGATTCAAGCCCAAATCGGCGAATACGTCATGCAATGCCGGGGTCGCGGTCATGACCGCCCATTGTTTTGCCGTGAAATAGAGCTGATCGTTAATTGCCGTAATCAGGTGGCGTGTCATACTCAGATCCACAACCGAGAAGTTGTCAATTTCAACAATATCTCCGCGTTTTGCAGGCGATCCTGTATGAGCAGAGAGCAGTGCTTCTATTGATTGATCCAGAAAACGTTCCAGGAATAACCTTTCCGTCGCGGCACTGTGCAAACCGCACACCGCGATCAGCCTTTGATCATGGTCGCGCAAAGTCATCAGATAAGGCTTGAAACGCTTGATGTCTGCGCCATAAGTGTGTTGCAACGTATCGATGATGAAACGCTCGATCTCGTCGCGATCTGCGGAATCAGACTTGGAAAAACGCACGGTAAAATAGCGTTCACCCTGTGCCAGGGTCGAATTTGAACTTGAATTATTCATGGTTGTTGTTTGGAAGTTTGGATTCTGGTTGAACAGCGTTTGCATCCCATATTCTACGCCTGTTTCAGGAGAGGTTGCCAATGAGATCGGCTTGCAGTCGGCAGGGAGAACACACTTGAACCCGTGCCGGCCCGCTCGAGACGGACAAGCTGGCAGGCTGCGATAGTCCGCAGCATTGACGGTGGAAGATGCAGTGCATTTTGTGTCCGGCATAATCTGGTTCGGCTTTGTCATTGCTGGGGCGATGTGGTTTAATCGCGCACATGAAATTCCCCTTTCAAAACGTCGCGCTGATCGGCAAGTACAATGCCCCGGAAATCGCCAGGCCGTTGCTGCAATTGGCCGGATTCCTTACTGGCAGGGGTTTGACGGTGGTGGTGGACAGCATTACTGCAGAACATCTCCAGGGCAATCCATATACCAAGATGAGCCTTGCCGAGATCGGCAACGCGGTCGATCTGGCGATCGTAATCGGAGGCGATGGCACCATGCTTAACATCGCCCGCACGCTGTCTTTGTGCGATGTGCCGATGATAGGTGTGAACCAGGGACGCTTGGGTTTTCTCACCGATCTTACCCTGGATAACATGCAGGACAGCATCGCGGCAATGCTGGAAGGCAAGTTCGTGATCGAGCAGCGTTTACTTCTTGCAGCGCGGGTTTTGCGCAACGATAGCGAGGTATACAGCGGAAGGGCATTCAATGAAGTGGTGGTGCACCGCAACAGCATCAGCAGCATGATAGAGTTCGAGGTGCGGATAGATGGCGAATACCTTTACAATCAGCGCGCTGACGGGCTGATCGTCGCAACCCCTACCGGTTCGACAGCCTACGCCATGTCTGCCGGCGGCCCGATACTGCATCCCAGTCTGGAGGTTCTGGAGCTGGCTCCGATCTGCCCCCACTCGCTGAGCAATCGCCCGATTGTTGTGAAGAGCTCTTCTGAACTTGAGATACTGGTGCATCGTACCGGAGATATACACGTGCGATTCGACAGCCATACCAGTTACGACCTGCAGTTGCATGACAAGATCATCGTCACTCGTCATCCCGCCCTTGTCAGCCTGCTCCATCCGGTGGGCCACAGTTACTACCACACGCTGCGCGAGAAGCTGCTCTGGAATCAGACCTTGTAAATGCTGAAATTCCTGGGTATCCGAGATTTTGTCATTGTCTCTTCGCTTGAGTTGAGTTTTTCGGCGGGTTTCACGGCTTTGACCGGTGAAACCGGCGCAGGTAAATCCATTCTGGTTGACGCGGTGTCATTGGCGCTGGGCGAACGCGGCGATGCCAGCATGGTGCGCAACGGTTGCGAGCGGGCCGAGATAGCAGCCGAGTTCGATATTGCAGGGTTGCCGGACATGCAAGCCTGGCTGAGCGAGCAGGGGTTGGAAGGCGATGAAGGCGTGTGCCTGCTCAGGCGCGTGATTGATTCGGGTGGCCGTTCACGCGGTTTTATCAACGGACGCAGCGCGACCCTGCAGCAGTTGCGGGATGCGGGCGACCGTTTGCTGGACATCCATGGACAGCATGCCCATCAATCGCTGTTGCGTCCAGATGCACAGAGAGCGCTGCTGGACGGTTATGCAGGTATCGCGGCGGAAGCGCAACGAGTCGGGGACAGCTATCGCGAATGGCAAACGCTGCGCCGCCGGTACATCAGTCTCAGTGAGAATGCAGAAGCGGTGGCTGCCGAGAGCGAGTTGCTGCGTTTCCAGCGCAACGAACTTGAGAGCCTGGGATTCCGCGTGGCGGACTGGAAAGCGCTTCAGGAAGATCATGCCCGTCTGGCTCACGCCGCCAGCCTGCTGGAAACGGCTGCATTCGGCATCGAAATATTGAGCGAGGCGGATGGTGCGTGTCTGGCACAACTCAACGCGCTGACAGCGCGTTTGCGCGAGGGCATGGCGCATGATGCGAGCCTGAGCGAAACCCTGCAGATGCTGGAAAGCGCCCAAGCTGAAATACAGGAAGCCGTCTATGCGTTGCGTCATTTTCAGCAGCGTCTGGATCCCGACCCGCAGCGGTTGCGTGAACTGGAACAGCGTATCCAGAGTGTACTCGATGCCGCGCGCAAATATCGCGTCGCACCGGAACGCCTGGACGAAGCATTGCAGGGTATCGTGACGCGCCTCGCGGAACTGGGCGGCGATGCCGATATTGCGGATTTGCAACGTCAGGAGGAGTCCGCGCGGCAAAACTATTATACGGCGGCACATAAACTGACATCGGCCCGCAAAAAGGCCGCCGACAAACTTGCGGGGGAGATCACCGCAGCGTTGCAGACGCTGGCGATGCAGGGTGGCAGTTTTGCGGTGGAATTGCTGCCTTTGGCCCAGGTCGATGGTATCGGCGGCAATGCCCATGGATTGGAGGAGGTGGAATTTCGTGTTGCCGCCAATCCCGGGGTGCCCGCGCGCAGCCTTGCCAAGGTTGCATCGGGCGGAGAACTTTCGCGCATCAGCCTGGCGATTCAGGTAGCCACCTCAAAGGTAGCCAGCGTGCCGACACTTATCTTCGACGAGGTCGACAGCGGTATCGGCGGGCGTGTCGCTGAAATCGTCGGGAAATTGCTGAAGCAACTGGGCAAGGATTACCAGGTATTGTGTGTCACGCATTTGCCCCAGGTCGCAGCGACCGCGGATCATCACTGGTGCGTCAGCAAGGCAGTGGAAAATGGGGTTACGCTGAGCCGCATCACCGTTTTGAAGGGCGAACAGCGCGTGGACGAGATCGCCCGAATGCTGGGCGGGGTGAAGATCACCGAAACAACGCGCAAACATGCCGCCGAGATGTTGAGTTCCGTTGCTTGAGGTAGTATGCGGCAGTTATTTTTAACATGGATATAGAGATTTTGAAATTCCGGGCCATACTGATACTGCTTTCCATTCTGCTGCCTTCTTGTGGCGGCGTTACAGGGCCTTTTTCGCCATACAAGATGGATATCCGCCAGGGAAATTATGTGACGGCCGAGATGCGCGAAAAGCTGAAGATCGGCATGTCCAAACAGCAGGTCCATTACGTGCTAGGAACGCCGATGATCAGCGATGCCTTCCATGGCAACCGCTGGGACTATGTCTACCTGCTGGAACATCACGGCAAACTGGTGGAGGAGCGGCGCCTCACACTGTATTTTGTTGGCGACAACCTGGCGAATATAGACGAAGTTCCCCAACCCGCAAAGGTCGAGCCGGCTTCCAAGCCTGGTAAATCCGTGCCGGATCCGGCGGGGAGCTGACGAAAAGCGCTTCTAGCAAAAGGAATGTACATGAGCAAAATC
>QJWF01000009.1 GCA_003235435.1 Nitrosomonadales bacterium | reverse complement strand
TGATTTTCGTAATAGTCGGAGCAATAATTGGCTTGCTCTTTGTCCGCGGCTTCATGCTCGACACGATCGAGGAGATCGGGTGGCGCGTGTTCTGGGACGCGCTGTTCAAGGGGAACATCAGCACAAGAGGCTTGAGAATGGCAATCGAATCGTCAACCTTTACCAAGTCGGTCATCGGCATGGCTGCCGGAGGTGCACTGGGCATGCTCGCCACGAGATTTGTCTCTGCCAAGAAAAAGAGCCGGTAAGCAGGCTGCAATTCACGTAAAGATATTGGAGCGGGTGAACGGGATCGAACCGTCGTATGCAGCTTGGGAAGCTGCCGTTCTACCATTGAACTACACCCGCGTGTTAGCATCTCATCTTACCGTAACCGAGTCATAATTTGAAAGTGATCACCGTCATCGTCAATGGCGCAACCCGCCAGATCCCCGATTCAACCAGCGTTGCCGCGCTCGTCGAAGAGATGGCGCTGGCCGGCAAGCGCATCGCGCTGGAACGCAACGGCGAGATCGTGCCGCGCAGCCGGTTTGCCGCGCAGCAACTGGCCGATGGCGACAAGCTGGAGGTGGTCGTCGCGGTAGGCGGCGGCTGACACCCCGTTAAATAATTTGGAAGAACAATGAATGACAATTTGATCATCGCAGGCAAGAGCTACAACTCGCGCCTGCTGGTGGGAACCGGCAAGTACAAGGATTTCCGCGAGACCAAAGCGGCGGTCGAGGCCAGTGGCGCCGAGATCATCACGATCGCGATCCGCCGCAGCAACATCGGACAGAACCCGAACGAGCCAAGCCTGCTGGAGGTCCTGCCGCCGTCGAAATACACGCTGCTGCCCAACACCGCCGGCTGCTACAGCGCAGAGGATGCGGTACGCACGCTCCGCCTGGCGCGCGAGCTGCTGGATGGCCACACCCTGGTCAAGCTGGAAGTGCTGGGCGATCCGCAATCGCTTTACCCCAACGTGGTCGAGACGCTCGCTGCGGCGAAGACGCTGGTTGCAGAAGGCTTCCAGGTGATGGTCTACACGTCGGACGACCCGATCGTCGCCAAGGAACTGGAGGACATCGGCTGCGTGGCGATCATGCCGCTGGCATCGCTGATTGGCTCGGGCATGGGCATACTCAATCCGTGGAACCTGCAGCTGATCCTGGAGCGCATGCAGGTGCCGGTGATCGTGGATGCGGGCGTCGGCACTGCATCGGATGCCGCAATCGCAATGGAACTCGGCTGCGACGGCGTGCTTATGAACACCGCGATCGCCGGCGCACAGCAACCGGTGCTGATGGCATCTGCGATGAAGCAAGCGGTCGAGGCCGGACGCTCGGCTTACCTCGCCGGACGGATGCAGAAGAAATTCTACAGTGCCAGCCCGAGTTCCCCGACGGCGGGGATTATCGGCTCCACACGCAGCTGACCCGGATATCTGATAAGAATAGTCCCTTGCAGGAGCGGGCCGTGCCCGAGAACGTCCGTCGCGGGCACGGCCCGCTCCTGCATAACTCGCCCAACAGCCGATTTCAGGTTCAAACACCATGACTGACACGATCGATTTTCGCAACAACAGGCACATCCGCAGCTATGTGCTGCGCCAAAGCCGTGTCTCGCCTGCGCAACGCCGCGCAGTCGATACGCTGTTGCCGCGCTTCGGCATCCCATACGCATCACAGGTGCTCGACTTAGAACAAACCTTCGGGCGCAGTTCGCCCAGGATACTGGAGATCGGCTTCGGCATGGGAGAGACCACCGCGAGCATCGCGCTCGCCCATCCGGAAAACGATTATCTGGCATTGGAAGTGCACACGCCCGGAGTGGGCAACCTGCTCAAGCTGATCGAGTCACAGGATATATCAAACATCCGCATCATTCAGCACGACGCCGTGGAAGTGTTGCGCGACATGGTCGCAGACGAATCACTGGATGGCGTGCATATCTTTTTTCCGGATCCCTGGCACAAGGCGCGCCACAACAAGCGCCGGCTGATCCAGGCGCCGTTCATCGCTCATCTGGCACGGAAGCTCAGGCCCGGCGGTTACATCCACGTCGCGACCGACTGGCAGGATTATGCCGAACAGGTGCTCGCAGTATTGGGTGCGGAACCGTTGCTGGAAAATACCGCGGCGGGCTTTGCGCCGCGCCCGGATTACCGTCCGCTCACCAAGTTCGAGCAGCGCGGGCTGCGGCTGGGGCACGGGGTATGGGATGTGGTGTTTCGCCGAATTCCAACTCAATTTCATCGGTGAAGCTGTGTTGGCTTCCTGATGGAACTACTAGCCATTCGACTAGGCTATCAAACGACGACAGCCAAGTCGTTGGTTATTGCTCACTCCTAGCCGTGCTAGATGCACTGTCAGCGTCGTTCGCTCGTCGCCGCCTTGTTTGACCTTCGAAATTAAATTGGAATATTCTGGCTGATTAATTGCCGTCGAACTCTACGTTCGGCGCACGATTCAGCAATTCGGCGACCATCTCCTCGGCGGACATATGGTCGTAGAGGATGCGATAGACGGCATCGCAGATCGGCATCGCAACCCCGAGGCGCAGCGAAAGCTGGCGCACTTCCCGAACTGTATAAACACCCTCGGCAACATGCCCGAGTTTGTCCAGTATCTGCTTCAGGTCCAGCTGCTGCGCCAGCATCAACCCGACCTGACGGTTGCGAGACATATCGCCGGTGCAGGTCAGGATCAAATCACCCAATCCGGACAGACCGCCCAGTGTTTCGGCACGGCCTCCGAGCTTCAGTCCGAGCCGGGTGATCTCGGCCAGGCCGCGCGTGATCAGCGCGGCACGGGCATTCTGTCCAAGCCCCATGCCGTCGCAGATGCCGGAGGCGATCGCCATCACGTTCTTCACCGCACCGCCGACTTCCACGCCGATCACATCGCTGCTCGCGTAGACGCGCAAACGCTTGTGGTGCAGCGACTTCGCCGTCGTGCGTGCAAATTCCTCATCGCTGGAAGCGAGTGTCAGCGCGGTCGGCATGCCGCGCGCCACTTCCTGCGCGAAACTGGGTCCCGACAACACTGCGCATTTCCACCCGTGCGGCAATACTTCTGCCACCACCTGATGCGGCAACAGCGATGTACTCGCCTCGAAACCCTTGCAAGCCCAGACCACGCCAGGGAATTTTACAATGCCTTTTTCGTTCGTCCTTTCTTCTGCTTGCGGGAGAGAGTTAGAGAGAGGGAAACAACTGGCAAGCTGCTGCAGCGTTGAGCGCAACCCGGCTGTGGGCACGGCGATGATCGCCAATTCGGATTCCGCCATAGCCCCGGAAATATCCGCGCTCAGCCCAAGATTGTCCGGTAGCGCGATATCGGGCAGATAGCGCTGGTTGCGGCGCGAGGCTTGAATCGCTGAGATTTGCGCGGCATCACGCCCCCACAGCGTGACCTGATGGTTGGTTGACAGGCTGATCGCAAGGGCTGTTCCCCATGCGCCTGCGCCGATGATCGTAATGTTCATTCGTCTAATCAAAAAAATGCCGCAAAGCGGCACACATGATTCTGTCTTTTGTCGTCAATTTTCGGTCCGCTGATTAATCGCCCCATACTTCGGTTTTGCGCACATAGCCGACATTTCCATCCTGGTGGCGCACCTTGACCCAACCTGTTCCGGTCGATTCAATCAGTTGCAAAGCCACTTGCTGGCGCACCTGGAACACACGGGGCGAACCTGCATCCGGCGCTGCGCGCACATCCACCAGCGGCAGCAATGCAAACACGTAGCGCTCATTGCTCAACACGCGCTTTTCCACCCAGTACAGCTTGCCGGAGCGGTCTCGCACCTTGACCCAGCTATGCAGAGTCACGACCTGTTCAAATGGCATATACCGGTTCACCACGAACAATTTCTTCGCGCGGGTCGATGGTGCGTCATAGAGTATCGCGCTGGCATCCCTGACGGACACGAAATCCACCGCTTCGGCCACGCTCGCAAATCCAAACAACAAGAACAGGATTAACCGGACAACCAGTTCCATCAGTGAGCTGTGGCGGTTGATGCGGCATTCAACTGGCGCTTCTGCTGCTGATAGATCATGTCAAAGTTGATCGGATTCAGGAGCACCGGCGCAAATCCGCCGCGAATCGCCACATCGGAAACCACTTCACGCAAATACGGGAACAGGATATTCGGGCACAACACCGCCAAAACCTGCTCCAGATCTTCGGCAGACATGTTGCTCATCCGAAATATGCCGGCCTGTTTTGCCTCGATCAGGAACATCACCTTTTCTTCGACTTTGGCTGTTACGGTCGTCATCACAACCACCTCGTGCACGTCTGCTTCGACCAGATACGTCTGAGTATGCAACTGCACATCGATCTGCGGATTGGCGCGCTCCAGAAATATCTTCGGTGAATGAGGGACTTCGAGCGAAAGATCCTTCACGTAGATCTTTTCCATGCTGAATTGCGGCTGGGTGTTTTGTTGGGTCTCATCAGACATTTTTTTTCCTTAAGTTATTTTGACAGCAGTTCGTCCAGCTTGCCATCGAGATTGAGCTCTGCAAGATCGTCATATCCGCCGACATGCTCCCCGTTGATATATATTTGCGGGACGGTGCGCCTACCGGTCTTTTCCATCATCGCTGCACGCAACTCGGGCTCAAGATCGACGCGGATCTTTTCAATTTCAGAGATTCCTTTTTTTTTAAGTAACTGCTCGGCCCGGATGCAAAAGGGACATACGGCTGTCGTATACATCACTACTTTGGCCATCACTTCTCCAGCGGAAGGTTCGCCTTTTGCCAGGCATTCACTCCGCCCGACAGATTGTACGCCTGGGTGAAACCCTGCTTGCCCAGGGTCGCGCAGGCGGTAGCCGAACGGACGCCGCTGCGGCAAACTACCACGATGGCCCTATCTCGGTATTTTTCCAGTTCGCTTATCCGCCCCTTAAGCTTGCCGAGCGGAATGAGTTTGGAATTCAGCACATGGCCGGCCTTGTATTCGTCTTCTTCGCGCACATCGAGCACCAAAGCGTTCTTGTGGTTGATGAGTTGTAGCGCGGCAACGGAATCCACTTCTCTTATGCCCCGGATGCGGTTGCCGAAAAAAGACCAGAAAAGCATGGCGCCGCTGAATAAGGCAATGGAAATCGGAAGGAAATTACTGCTAATGAACTGCACGCCGGCGCTCCTGTTCTTGTTCAAGCGCAAATTCTAACAGAGCGGAAAAATGCGCGGGGTCTTTCTCTGCCAGTTCGAGCAATTGGTTTTTGGTTTTTGCATAATCGCCAGGGTAAGACCATAAGGTTTGCACCAGTACGCTCTTCGCTTGTTCCAGCTCTCCGGCCAGCGCCAGCAGCAATGCCTGTCGGTACACTACCGGGCCTATTGGCACGAAATGCATGACCCTGGTGTTGACCGCCAGTTTTTCCCTGAGATGCTCATCATTCACCTCGATCAGTGAACTCATGTACAGCTCCGCATAGGGAGTAAGCAGCGAGCCGTCATGTACCGACAACAGCTTGTCGCGCAACAGCATGGAAGCGTTCGGATCCATGCCCAATTTGGCCTTGATCTCCTGAACCTGTTCCAGTTCGCGGTAATTACTCTTCAGTTGCATCAGCGATATCAAACCCAGCAGCAGCATTGCAGCCACCGAGAGACGCCCGGCATTGCGCAATTCAAGGCGGTAGCGGGTCTCGTCCAGTGCGCCGAACAGGAAAGCAGCGATTGCCACGAAATACGTGTACCACAAAGGGTATTCGAGCAGGCTGTGTATGGCCAGCACACCGAGTGCGGCATATCCCCACCAGTGCGCCTCGTCGAGCACAGAACGGCGCAAACCGTATATCCATGCGAACAATGGCAACAATAGCGCGAGAAGCCCGACGATTCCCGCTTCAGCCGCCACTTGGAAGACCAGGTTGTGGGCGTTGTTGTACAGCCCCACGATCCCGCTCGGGTGCAGCGATGGCAGAAGCTGGAAATGTTGCCAAGCGAATTGCCCGAATCCGACCCCAAACCAGGGTGATTGCATGAACATCAGCAACGCCTCTCGCCAAAGGAACAGCCGGGCATTACCCGATGCGTTGTCGCCAAACAGGCGCTGGACCGTATTGACACTGCTCTCGGCGCTGCTCACAAAAGGCAGTTGCACGACAAGGTGCATGATGCCAAAACCTGCGAGCAGCAGCAGGCTATAGCGCAACAACGGGCGGTGCATGGCGTCCTTCCGCACCCACCACCAGGCCAATCCGGACATCATCAACAGGTAAATCCAGGAACTGCGCGAGCCGCTCAGCGTCATTACGAATAACAGGGGCGTCGCAATCAGGGCAGTTTGAATCGCCTTCAATTTCTGCATCTGAAACAGCAATCCAAGCGAGATCATGCCCAGCGCGATGTAATTTGCAAAATGGTTGGGCTGGGCGATGTTGCCGTAAACGCTTGATGAAATTTTTCTGACTATCACCGAATCCAGCGGGGTATGCCAATGATAATGTTGCAACACCCCTATCAAGGCACTGAGTTCCGCGCCAGCCAGCAGGAATACCGCAAGTACTATCGACAACTTTTCTATACCAAGGCGGTCGCGCAAACAGGCTCCGAGCAACATCAGCAAAGCAGCGAACAGCAGGTACAGGATATACAGCAATGCCTGGTCGAAATAAGCGACCTTACCCAAAATCCATTGAAACAGTATTACCACGATCAGAGCGGCCGGCAATTGCGCGATGCGCGGTATCTCCGGTTGCCTCCAGTAATCGCGTGTCACCAGCAAGGCCAGCGCCATTACGCCCAGAAGCGCGCTCCACCATTCCTGGTAAAACGTTGTCAGCGGATACGCATGGCGATAGTTCAGGAATGGCAAAACCCACATCAATCCGGTCAGGGCCAAACTGATGTGGGTCGGACTTGTCGACCGCAATGCGTTTTTCAGCACGCGGCGCTCTTGATGCCGAATTTCGCCAATATACTATTCAACGGGCAGATTTTGCTGAAACCGCTTTGGAACAGATTCAGGCCAACAAAACCGGTGAACCATAAAAAATGCTTGCTGACAAACAGCGGGCTGGCTTCGACCCCCAGCAACAGCGAGAGCAGGATGAAGCTTCCTGCGACGATTCGGACGATGCGTTCTGCGTTCATAATGAAACTCCTTGATTCAAAGTTAGAGGATTTTACTGGATTTTCTTGTATAAGGCGGCGTAATACAGCACCGGGATCACCACCAGCGTAAGCAAAGTGGAGACGAGGATGCCGAAAATCAACGAGATCGCCAATCCGTTAAAGATCGGATCATCCAGGATAAAAAACGCTCCCAGCATGGCTGCCAAACCGGTCAGTATGATCGGCTTGGCGCGCGCGCTTGCCGCAGTTATCACGGCGTGTTGCAGGTCGACACCATCCCTCACCTGCAGATTTACGAAATCAACCAGCAGTATGGAATTACGCACTATTATGCCGGCCAGTGCGATCATTCCAATCATCGATGTCGCCGTGAACTGGTTGCCCAACATTGCATCTCCGGGCATCACGCCGATGATGGTCAGC
>QJWF01000173.1 GCA_003235435.1 Nitrosomonadales bacterium | reverse complement strand
CGCTTGATGTCTACCATCTCGTCGCCGGAAGATGTGGTCTTGGTGAAGCCGATCTGTGTTTTGTTCAGCGCTTCCCCACCCGCATTGGTGGTCATGATGATGACCACATTGCGGAAATCGGCTTTGCGCCCGTTGTTGTCGGTCAGCGTGCCGTGGTCCATCACCTGCAGCAGGATATTGAAGATATCCGGGTGCGCTTTTTCGATCTCGTCCAGCAGCAGCACCGCATGCGGCTGTTTGCTGATCGCTTCGGTGAGCAGCCCGCCCTGGTCGAAGCCGACATAGCCCGGCGGCGCGCCGATCAGGCGCGACACGGCATGCCGTTCCATGTATTCGGACATGTCGAAGCGGTGCAGCGGCATGCCCATCGCATACGCGAGCTGCCTCGCGACTTCGGTCTTGCCTACCCCGGTGGGGCCGGAGAACAGGAAGCTGCCTATCGGTTTTTGCGGATTGCCCAAACCGCTGCGCGACATTTTGATGGAGCGTGCCAGCAAGTCGATCGCCTTGTCCTGGCCAAATACAGTGGCCTTGAGGTCTCTTTCGAGATTCTTCAGTATGTTCTTGTCGTCATGCGAAACGGTACGTGTCGGAATGCGGGCGATCTTGGCGATGATCTCCTCTATCTCGTGCTTGCCGACTACCTTCTTCTGCCTGGATTTCGGCAGGATTCGCTGTGCCGCTCCAGCTTCGTCGAGCACGTCGATGGCTTTGTCGGGAAGGTGGCGGTCGTTGATGAAACGCGCGGAAAGTTCAGCCGCGCTGTTGATCGCCGCGGCGCTGTACTTTATGCCGTGATGCTGTTCGAAGCGTGATTTCAGGCCGCGCAGGATCGCAATTGTCTGTTCCACGGATGGCTCGGTGACATCCACTTTCTGGAAGCGGCGCGACAACGCATGATCTTTTTCAAAGATGCCGCGATATTCCTGGTACGTGGTTGCACCGATGCACTTCAGCTGACCGCTGGACAAGGCGGGTTTGAGCAGGTTTGAGGCATCCATCGTGCCCCCGGAAGCAGCACCTGCGCCTATCATGGTGTGGATCTCGTCAATGAACAGGATCGCGTTGGGCGCTTCGACCAGTTCCTTCAGTACAGCCTTCAAGCGCTGTTCGAAATCGCCGCGATACTTGGTTCCTGCCAGCAAAGCGCCCATATCGAGCGCATATACGTGGGCGTCCTTGAGAATTTCCGGCACATCTCTTTCCGTGATGCGGCGTGCAAGGCCTTCGGCGATGGCGGTCTTGCCGACGCCGGCCTCACCTACCAGCAGCGGGTTGTTTTTGCGGCGGCGGCATAGTGTCTGTATGACGCGCTCCAGTTCGATCTCACGCCCGATCAACGGGTCGATCTTGCCGGCCAGTGCCTGCGCATTCAAATCCAGAGTGTAGCTCTTCAAAGCGCTGCCGGGACTCGGTTCCTGCTCCGATTCCGTGTCGGTTTGGGGTTTTGTTGGCGTGCCTGCCTGGACCTTGTCGATACCGTGGGCGATATAGTTCACCACATCCAGACGATTGATGTTGCGCTGGGTCAGGAAATACACTGCATGCGAGTCTTTTTCACCGAACAGTGCGACCAGTATATTGGCACCGGTCACTTCCTTCTTGTTGGTGGATTGCACGTGCAGGATGGCGCGTTGTATGACGCGCTGGAATCCGACCGTAGGCTGGGTGTCCACTTCGTCAGTGCCGGGTGTGATGGGTGTATGGGTTGTTATGAAGTCGGTCAATGTCTTGCGCAGCTCTTCGATGTCAGCGCCACAGGCACGCAGCACCTGTGCTGCGGAAGCGTTGTCCAGCATCGTGAGCAACAAGTGCTCGACGGTGATGAACTCATGGCGCTTCTGGCGGGCTTCTACGAACGCCAGATGTAAACTGACTTCCAGTTCCTGTGCAATCATTTCAATTTTCCTCCATACCGCATCGTAGCGGATGCCCATGCTGCTTTGCAAGCTCTGTTACTTGCGCCACCTTGCTTTCAGCGACATCGTGAGAATAAACGCCACATACCCCCGATCCCTTGTTGTGCACTTCGAGCATGATTTGCATTGCACGCTCGAGATTCATCGCAAAAAAACGTTGCAGTACCTCAATCACGAATTCCATCGTCGTGTAATCGTCATTGTACAAAATCACTTTGTACATACGCGGCGGCTTTGCTTTTGCACGTTCCGGCACGAGTACCGTGCTGCTGTGTTGTCTGGCTGCCATGGTTATGAGTAGTATATTCTGATACTTGCCTGTGAAACATATTTGATGATAAACGGCACTTTTTCAAGCCTAAACGCAAAATAATCGATAAACCCCTTGACGTTGTCGGTTAAAGTGGAGTAAAAAGTGCGCTGGTGTTTGATTCAAAGTATCTGCAGTACTGGTTTTGCCGTGTGCGGTCTTGGATTCAAACAGTTTCGCGGGGGGTTTCCCCGTTTTCTAGTAAGGAAGCAATCACATGGCAACTGGTACCGTTAAATGGTTCAACGATGCTAAGGGTTTTGGTTTTATCACTCCCGATGACGGCAGCGAAGATCTGTTCGCACACTTTTCCGCAATCAACATGAGTGGCTTCAAGTCGCTCAAAGAAGGCCAAAAGGTCACCTTTGAAGTCGTACAAGGCCCCAAAGGAAAGCAAGCCTCCAATATCCAGGCTCCTTAACCGGACCTTGAGTTGGTAAAAAAGCCCGGCGCACAAACGCCGGGCTTTTCGTTAGAGCACCCACCCTTCAGAAGGTTGGTGTTTTGCTGGGATATTTAATCTATCAACCCAGATTGATGGGCACAAACATTTGTTGCTCGCCTCGCAGAATGAGCAACGCCATGCGTTTGCCATTCTTGCCGATCAGTGAACGAAGCGATTCAATGCTGCCGGTTTTTTCCCCGTTCACCGACAGTATCACATCGCCTTCCCTGATTCCTGCGCGCGCAGCCGGGCCGTCACTAACGTTTTCCACAAGCAACCCACCCTGAACATCTGCCTGCTTGAGTTCTTCAGGTGTCAATGGACGAACCAAAAGACCCAATTCACCGTTGTCGCCCTTGTCACTGTCGCTGGATTTGACTTTTGCGCTTGCGACCTTCATTTCGCCCACGTTCATGGTAATCGTCTTGCTCTTGCCTTTGCGCCATAGTTCGATGGTTGCAGGCGTTCCGGGCGACATCTCGCTGACCATAGGCGGGAGTTCCGCTGAGCGGCTGATTTCCTTGCCGTTGAATTTCAGAATCACATCACCGGGCACGATCCCCGCTTTTTCTGCCGGACTGTTTTTTTCCACTGAACTGACCAATGCGCCGACAGGTTTTTTCAACCCGAAGGTATCGGCCAGTTGCTGGTCGACTTCCTGGATCATGACACCGAGGCGGCCCCGATTTACCTTGCCGTGGTCGAGCAGTTGCTGTTCCACGTTCATGGCGACGTTGATCGGAATGGCAAATGACAACCCCTGATAGCCGCCACTCCGGCTGAAGATTTGTGAATTTATCCCGATCACTTCACCGCTCATATTGAATAGCGGTCCGCCCGAATTTCCAGGGTTGACTGCAACATCAGTCTGCAGGAAAGGTACATAACCTTCATTTGGAAGCGAACGGGACTTTGCGGAAATGATCCCGGCAGTAACAGTATTCTCAAAACCAAAAGGTGAACCAATAGCGATTACCCATTCTCCGACACGGGCATTCTGGGGATCGCCGATCTTTACTGTCGGCAGATCCTTTGCCTTGATTCTGAGCACTGCGACATCGGAAAGCTTGTCTATGCCGACCACCTTGGCTTTGAACTCGCGCTTGTCTGTGAGCTTGACGATGACTTCATCGGCATCAGAAACCACATGAGCGTTGGTCAGGATGATCCCGTTTGAATCGACTATAAAACCTGAACCCAGACCATGGGTGGGAACGTTGTTCTGTGGAGCGGGAAACTGGAATCGACGGAAAAAGTCGTAGAACGGGTCGCTAGGGTCCATTTGCGGGAAACCGTGGGACCCGGAAAATCCCGTCTTGACCGTGCCGGAAACGCTGATATTGACTACTGCGGGGCCTTGCTTCGTTGCGATTTCGGCGAAGTCTGGAAGAGTTATGGTAGCTGTATTGTGAGGTTCCTGGCTAATCGTAGCCACATTGGTTGTGGCTTTTGCCTCGTTGACGGCCGGGAAACCACGATAGATATAACCGCTTGCAGCTGATCCCGCGATAATCAATGCAAGTAAACCATACTTGAGCCGTTTTGGAAGATTTAATGATGTCATTCTTCATGTTCCTTTCGATAGTTAGCAAGCGCTATCATCGCTCACTCACGTAGCTGGAGTTTGGAATATTACACCGGTTCGATTTTTGGTCGACGAAAAAAGTTCCCCCATTTTTTGCGCAGCATTGTAGTGCACTCTGGCATTGCCGAACGAAATATCCCCGGCCGTGCCGGGGATGGGCGTTATTCGCAATCCGGTTGTCTGCTATCAGGACACCGAATCTATTGAATTGCGATGGACTTGGCTTTGGCTCCACTTCGTTTTGGCAGGCGCAATTCCAGCACACCATCGGAGTATTTCGCTTGTGCCGTTTCCTCGTCCACGTCCTGATCGAGAATGAATGTCCGGGAAACCTTGCCGAAATAGCGTTCGCTACGCAGCAACTTTTCGCCTTCCTTGATTTCCTTCTCGTTTTTTACTTCCGCGCTGATTGAAACCTGACTGCCGTCAATGTTGACATGGATATCTTCTTTCTTTACACCCGGAATCTCGGCATGAACCGAAAAAGCCTTGTCATCTTCACTTACATCCAGCTTGATCTGGATATCCTGTTGCCCTTCGAATCGCACCGGACGCATGAAAAATCCTCGAAATAAATCGTCAAATGCATTATCAGCCGGGTTGTAACGCAATATGTTAGCCACTTCACCCTCCTGTTGGAATCCGGGACATCCCCGTGCTGACAGATATGAGGAATCATCGTCTGGATTTCAAGGGCCTTCCTGCAGGAGTCCTGAAATCCTGTGTTTCCGGGCGAAGCCGGTTCGATTCCTGGAAAAAATCCGGCATAGCCGAGCGAACCGATAATCTGGCAGGTACAAATCGCATGCAGCGCAATATCGGTTTGCCAAGTGGATCAGCGAACCGTGATTGACAAAATTTGACCCCGGTGAGCTATTTGATTGCCCTTATGCGCCGGCGTCCCTTTGTGGGTATTTTATGATGACTCTGAAATTTTTGAGGAGATCTTATACTTCGTTAACTTTGGAAGAAGGGTGTTTTGCTCCACGAACTGCACCGATCGCAAAAACGCATACGCCTACAAAGATGAGGAAGAGAAACTTATAAGCAGGAATGCCGCCACGCAAGGTCAGCAAGCTATCCAGTACGCCCAATACGATTAGGATAAAGCCAAACAGCTTGGTCTTTACACCTCGCTTGCCATATTCCGCTTCCATGGCATCCCCTTGTTCGTGACTGTCAGGCAATGGTTTTCCTGGGACTGCGCGCCCACCAGAGCAGACCAACTGCAAGCAGGCCCATTACCGTCAGTGCCGCGATGAGAGGTTTGAATCCGGATGCCGGCTTCAGCAACAGCCAGTACCAAGTTGTCATCGTGTGCTTGGAACCGCTTTCGCTGTTATTGCTGCCATCCCAGGCAGCAAACGCAACAGGAATGAACCGTCCTTCCGAGAATTGAATATTTTTTTCTGGTCCGGGCGTTGTTAGCGGCCGGTACATCAACACCTTCCATGTTCCGTTGATATAACTCGACTTTGCCTGGAGCCCGATTTCAGCCGCATCGCGTTTCTCAATGTCTTTCGATCCTTTGCTATTCAGAATGTTGATGCTCTCTGTTGTATCCTTCGTGCCGCTCTTCCATTGCCAGATATTTACCGGATGAGCCGCATCACCCATGCCAAAATATGGTTTTTCCATTTCTTCTGGGATTGTGACGGGTAGCTGCACAGCTATACTGTCTTCCATTAAAGGAGGATCAGCTATCCTTTCCGCACGGTCATCGCCAGGAATACTCTTGGTGCGATCATCCCATTCCATTAAAATCGCAACCTTCTTGTCGTTGTACATTGCACGAACCGAAATGGTGTCATTGGAAGGTTTGAAAAAACGCTCCTTTGCTATGATCTGTGGGACCAGGTAAAAAGTGGTGGGTACGGTTTTTTCCCAGCGCTCGTCATCCGGTGTAACAGGTAATTCGCCATCCACTGATTCTGCCTTGATAACGGTGTTTCCTGCATTGACTTTGTTATCAGCCTTTGCCAGGGACGCCACATAGTTGGCTACGTGCCAGCGATCCTCGATGGAGAGGCTCTTCTTGCTCCTAGGGTTGGCAAAGGATGGCATTACTGTGCCGGCAATACCGGTTGTAATGCGCACGAAAATGTCCTTTGGATCGTTTCCGCCGCGGAATGTCCATGGTTTGGTCAGGTTGCGTGCCCAGGTACGCTCGCCGAGATCCCCAATAAGTCGCTTGGAAGCATTGCCCTTGCCAGTTTTGCCATGGCATTCAACGCAGCGATCCCCCATTTCAAATAACTGCTTGCCCTTCTCAATACTTTCGGCCGAACTTGGTATCTGACTGCCAAAATCAATCTGTTTGATGGTGAACTGCCCGAAACCGGCGAATAACTTGACGTAGGCTACCAGATCCCACATATCCTGCTCAGTTAGCAAATCACTCCAACCCGGCATGGCGGTGCCAGGCATGCCGTCGCGAATCATGCGAAAGACATCATCATCATTGGGCGCCATGCTGTCAAAACTGGAAGTTTTGATCTTGTAGTTGCCGTAAGTAAAATCCCTTGGCGGCGGGTTAAGCCTATCATGGGCTACACCCGCACCATCGCCGTCCGGACCGTGGCACCAAGTGCAGCGCTTGTCGTATATATCCTTGCCCCTGACGGCATCACCGGGTTTTGCTGTTGCCGACCCGGACAAAAATAGGGCAGTACAGAAGGTCAGGAGAAAAAATTTATTCCCGGGAATCATTATTGTTTCCTATCGCCGATCATTCATTTGTCCATGTCCTTGGCTGTCTGCCGGTATAGTCATAAATGAAAAGAATAACTTTCCATATCGCCTCCTCGGTCAGAAAATTCTCCCAGACCGGCATTGACGAGATCCACGGCGCGGCCTCCGCTGGCAGGCCCGGCCCGCCTGTGGCGATGCGCCAGAACAGGTAGGATTCCTGCAATTGTGCAATGGTGCCCACGTCCTGGAAATTGATCGGTGAGGGATTGAGGCCCGCCGCATAGGGGCCCTTGCCATCCATCTTGTCGCCATGGCAGTACTGACAGTTCTTGATGTAGATATCTCCGCCATCCCTGACCAACTCCCTGAAATATTGCGGGGCTTCCTTTTCGAATTTGCGATAGGGATTTTCCAGAGTTGCGATGTTAAAGTTCTTGCCAAATGCGTTGAAGTTGGATGGCGGCGCGGGGTGGATGGTGCGGAGCTCGAGCGGCGCCTCAAAAGTCGGAAGCATGCTGGTGTAGGTATAGTATCCTGCCAGGACTGGAACAATTATGAACACC
>QJWF01000161.1 GCA_003235435.1 Nitrosomonadales bacterium | reverse complement strand
CGTGATGCCGCGCGCCTTTTCCTCGGGTGCCGCGTCGATCTGGTCGTAGGCCTTGGCTTCGCCGCCGAATTTCTTCGACAGCACCATCGTGATCGCCGCTGTCAGCGTGGTCTTGCCATGGTCCACGTGGCCAATCGTGCCTACATTGACGTGCGGTTTGCTGCGTTCAAATTTGCTCTTTGCCATGATTTATCGCCTCTCAAATCAATCTATAACCTAATCTTACAATTTACTTCTTGTTCATAACTGCTTCAGCAACACTCTTCGGTGCTTCCGCATAATGTTTGAATTCCATCGTATAAGTAGCACGCCCTTGTGTCGCTGAGCGCAAAGCGGTCGAATAGCCAAACATCTCTGCAAGTGGAACCTCTGCTCGCACAGCCTTACCGCCTCCCGCCATATCGTCCATACCCTGAACCATGCCCCGACGTGACGACAAGTCACCCATCACAGTGCCGGTATAGTCTTCGGGCGTTTCCACCTCAACCGACATCATCGGTTCGAGCAGAACAGGGCTGGCCTTGCGCATACCGTCCTTGAACGCCATCGAAGCCGCCATCTTGAAGGCGTTTTCGTTGGAGTCCACATCATGTGAAGACCCGTCGAACAGGGTGACCTTGACATCCACCACCGGAAAACCGGCCAGTACGCCGTTGGGTAATGTTTCAAGCAACCCTTTTTCCACAGCAGGGATGAATTCACGCGGAACCGTACCGCCCTTTATCGCATCGACGAACTCGAAGCCCTTGCCCGCTTCATTAGGCTCCATCTTGATCCACACATGGCCGTACTGGCCACGGCCGCCGGATTGCTTGACGAATTTACCTTCCACATCGACTGGTTTCTTGATTGCTTCGCGGTAGGCAACTTGTGGCGCACCAACATTTGCCTCGACGCCAAATTCGCGCTTCATGCGGTCCACGAGGATTTCGAGGTGTAACTCGCCCATACCGGAAATGATTGTCTGACCAGATTCTTCATCGGTGCGCACGCGGAACGAAGGGTCTTCCTGTGCCAGACGACCCAAAGCGATGCCCATCTTTTCCTGGTCGGCCTTGGTTTTCGGCTCAACCGCCACGTGTATCACCGGTTCCGGGAATATCATACGCTCCAAAATGATCGGCTTATTGGGATCGCACAGTGATTCTCCGGTGGTCACTTCCTTAAGTCCGATACAGGCAGCAATATCGCCAGCAAGTATCTCGTCGATCTCCTCGCGATTGTTTGCGTGCATTTGCACGATACGGCCTATGCGCTCTTTTTTGCCGCGCACCGAGTTATAAACAGTGTCTCCCTTCTTCAGCACGCCGGAATAGACGCGCACAAAAGTCAGTTGCCCAACAAAAGGATCTGTCATCAGTTTGAATGCCAGCGCAGAAAAACTCTCCTTGTCATCCGCCATGCGGCTATCTTCTTCGCCATTCTCCTTATGCCCCGTTACTGGAGGGATATCGACAGGTGAAGGCAGGAACTGGACTACCGCATCCAGCATGCGCTGCACCCCTTTGTTCTTGAATGCAGAGCCGCACAGCATCGGCTGTATCTCGCAGGCTATTGTGCGCAGGCGCAAGCCATTAATGACCTGATCTTCCGACAGGTCGCCGTTCTCGAGGTAATGATTCATCATATCCTCGGTCGCTTCGGCGGCCGTTTCCACCATTTTCTCGCGCCACTCTTGCGCGACCGATTTCAGTTCCGCAGGTATTTCCTTGTAATCGAACTTCATGCCCTGGGAAGCCTCGTCCCAGTAGATTGCCTTCATCTTGATCAGATCCACCACTCCGACGAATTTTTCCTCGGCACCGATCGGAACCACGATGGGTACCGGATTGGCCTTCAGGCGTGTCTTCATCTGGTCGACAACTTTGAAGAAGTTCGCACCGGTACGGTCCATCTTATTGACGAATGCGAGACGAGGAACCTTGTATTTATTGGCCTGGCGCCATACCGTTTCGGATTGCGGCTGCACACCGCCCACAGCGCAATACACCATACATGCGCCATCCAGCACACGCATAGAACGTTCCACCTCGATGGTAAAATCCACGTGACCCGGCGTATCGATGATATTGAAGCGATGCTCCGGAAAGTTCAGGTCCATACCCTTCCAGAAGCAAGTGGTCGCAGCGGAAGTGATCGTGATTCCACGTTCCTGCTCTTGCTCCATCCAGTCCATGGTGGCTGCTCCGTCATGCACCTCACCAATCTTATAATTCACACCCGTATAAAACAGGATACGCTCTGTAGTGGTGGTCTTGCCTGCGTCTATATGCGCGCTGATGCCGATATTGCGGTAACGCTCGATGGGTGTTTTACGTGCCACGGTAGATGCCTAACTATTTTGTAATTGGTAAAAAAAATTGAGAATAACAACTGTTTTGATCCGATCAGAAACGGAAATGAGAAAACGCCTTGTTCGCTTCAGCCATACGATGTACTTCTTCGCGTTTCTTGACTGCGCCGCCACGACCCTCGGAAGCATCGATCAGCTCTCCGGCCAGTCGCATGCCCATCGATTTTTCGCCACGCTTGCGCGCGAAATCCTTTAGCCAGCGCATCCCCAGAGCAACGCGGCGTGAAGGACGCACCTCGACCGGAACTTGATAGTTCGCGCCACCGACTCGACGACTCTTTACCTCGACCTGAGGCTTGACATTGGTAAGCGCCAAGTTGAACACCTCAATTGCGTCCTTGCTGGTCTTTTTGCCGACCTGTTCCAGCGCGCCATAAAGGATGCGCTCTGCAACCGATTTTTTGCCTGATGTCATCAGTACATTCACGAACTTGGACAAATCCTGGTTGCCGAACTTTGGATCCGGAAGGATTTCACGTTTGGGAACTTCTCTGCGTCTTGGCATAACTACCTCGGAAAATTTTCTGTAAATTATCTTGATCAAACCTTACTATTGCTGAAACTTAGGCCTTCTTTGCTCGCTTCGAGCCGTATTTCGAACGAGCCTGCTTGCGATCCTTCACGCCTGCGGTATCCAAACTGCCGCGTACCATGTGATAACGCACGCCAGGCAGATCCTTTACGCGGCCGCCACGCAACAACACTACAGAGTGTTCCTGCAGATTGTGACCTTCACCGCCGATGTAGCTGATTACCTCGAACCCGTTGGTCAAACGCACCTTGGCCACTTTGCGCAATGCGGAATTCGGCTTCTTCGGAGTCGTGGTATAGACACGCGTGCAGACACCGCGCTTTTGCGGAGACCCACCCAAGGCCGGAACTTTGCTCTTTTCCGTAGTTGCTACACGCGGCTTGCGAATCAACTGATTAATGGTTGGCATTTTCTACAAATCCTAAATTTTTCTAAAATCCTGTTAAAAATCAACATATCAAAATACAACGTCGCAGCAAGACAACAAAATTCGTCCGCTGCGACGGGAAAAAAGGTTGCGAATTCTAGTGAGAAACCCCGGAAGTGTCAAGCAATTCAGGGTTGTCAAGCGTTTCTGCCGGCATTTCCTGATCGCCTTCCTGTAATTCGCGCCCCTCGGCCATATCTATTCCAAGACGCTGTTTGCGCCGCAGTACATGGTAGGCCAACCCAGTACCGGCCGGGATCAAACGGCCGACGATGACGTTTTCCTTGAGGCCGCGCAAATCGTCCCGCTTGCCCATGATCGCCGCCTCGGTCAACACGCGCGTGGTTTCCTGGAAGGAAGCAGCGGAAATGAACGAGTCGGTGGACAGAGAAGCCTTGGTGATCCCCAGCAGAACAAAGTCATATGTTGCCGGAGTCTTGCCTTCGGCAATGACACGCTCGTTTTCCGCCAGCAAATCAGCTCGCTCTACTTGCTCACCGGTGATGAAACGGGTATCGCCTACATCGTTAATCTGCACGCGGCGCAACATCTGCCGCACGATCACTTCGATGTGTTTGTCGCTGATCTTCACGCCCTGCAAACGATAAACCTCCTGCACCTCATCGGTAATGTAGCGAGCCAGCGCCGCCACACCCATCAAACGCAATATGTCATGCGGATCGGCCGGACCATCAACAATCATCTCGCCTTGGTTGACCACTTGGCCATCGTGTGCCAGAACATGTTTTTCCTTGGGGATCAGGAATTCATGCGCAATGCCGTCTACATCGGTAATCACGAGGCGTTGTTTGCCCTTGGTGTCCTTGCCAAACGAGACTGTTCCGGTGCACTCTGCCAGCATGCCTGCATCCTTGGGGACACGCGCTTCGAACAATTCCGCCACGCGCGGCAAACCGCCGGTAATATCCCGGGTCTTGCTGCTTTCCTGAGGTATACGCGCCAGCACCTCACCTACTCCCACTTGCTGGCCATCCTCGACTGTGATGATCGAACCGGTCTGGAAGGTCACGCTGACCGCCGTGTCGGTTCCAGCCAGTTTTACTTCCTGGCCGTTTTTCCCATACAGGCGAACCATCGGGCGTACTCCCTTGCTTTGCGCAGTGGATCTTTTCGGGTCAATCACCACCAGCGTGGATAGTCCGGTCACCTCATCGATCTGTTTCGCGACTGTCGTTCCTTCTTCAACATTCTGGAAGCTGATCTTGCCAGCGTATTCGGTAATGATCGGACGGGTATGCGGATCCCAGGTAGCCAGTATCATGCCAGCCTTTACCGCATCGCCCTGCTTGCCAGACAAGACCGCGCCATAAGGAACCTTGTGGCGTTCGCGCTCGCGCCCGTGATCATCGGCGATGATCACCTCGGCACTGCGGGCAACCACGATAGACTCACCGCGCACGGTCGTAACCATGCGCATGTTCGGGCTGTATTTGAGCACGCCGTTGGACTTGCTTTCCACCTGGCTGGCCACCACGGTTCGAGATGCAGCACCGCCGATATGGAAAGTACGCATGGTCAACTGGGTGCCCGGTTCACCGATGGATTGCGCGGCAATCACACCTACCGCTTCACCCACGTTCACCATTCCCCCTCGACCCAGATCACGCCCGTAACATTTTGCGCACAGACCAAAGCGCGTTTCGCAACTCAACGGGGTGCGCACCCTAATCTCGTCGACACCGAGCGCCTCGATGCGCTCTACCGCAGCCTCATCCAGCAGCATTCCCGCTTCGAAAAGTGTTTCACCGCTTTCAGGATTAACCACATCTGCACTGAGCACCCGGCCGAGGATGCGCTCACCCAGCGCCTCGATCACTTCGCCGCCCTCCACCATGGCTTTTATTGCCGTGCCATTGGCCGTTCCGCAATCTTCCTCGATCACCACCAGATCTTGCGTCACATCCACCAGACGGCGGGTCAGATAACCGGAATTCGCGGTCTTCAAAGCAGTATCAGCCAGGCCTTTGCGCGCTCCGTGCGTTGAAATAAAGTACTGCAACATGTTCAAACCTTCGCGGAAGTTCGCGGTAATGGGTGTCTCGATGATCGAACCGTCCGGCTTCGCCATCAGGCCGCGCATCCCCGCCAACTGGCGGATTTGTGCCGCCGATCCGCGCGCACCGGAGTCCGCCATCATGTAGATGGAATTGAATGATTCCTGCATCACCGGCTTGCCCTTGACCGTTCGTGGAGAACCTGTTGCATGATCGATCACCTGCTCGCTGCCCAGTTGTTCCATCATCGCTTTGGCTACCACATCCCCGGTGCGCCCCCAGATGTCAACCACCTTGTTGTAGCGCTCGCCATCGGTGACCAGACCGGAGGTGTATTGGGTGAAGATTTCCTTGACTTCCTTCTCGGCCGCGCCGATCAGGTCGCTCTTTTGCTTCGGCATCAACATGTCGTCTACCGAAATCGAAATGCCCGCACGGGTCGCATAACTGAAACCGGTATACATCAACTTGTCCGCCATGATCACGGTATCACGCAGCCCGCATATGCGAAAACTGGCATTTATCAGGCGCGATATCTCTTTTTTCTTGAGTGTCTTGTTGATCAGGGCGAACGGCAACCCGGACGGCAGAACTTCCGACAACAGGGCGCGGCCTACAGTGGTTTCATGACGCACCATTTGCTCTACCGGCTGACCTGAGTCATCCCTGTGGATTTCCTTCAAACGGACGACCACCTTGGCTTGCAGTTCGACTTCGCGCGTCTCATAAGCGCGCGAAACCTCGGCGATATTGGCAAACATCGAGCCCTCTCCCAGCGAACCAACTCTTTCGCGGGTCATGTAGTAAAGCCCAAGCACGATATCCTGCGACGGTACGATAATAGGTTCACCGTTAGCTGGCGACAGTACGTTGTTGGAAGCCAACATCAGCGTGCGCGCTTCCATTTGAGCCTCCAGCGACAGGGGCACGTGCACCGCCATCTGGTCACCGTCAAAGTCGGCGTTGAACGCGGAACATACCAGAGGATGCAATTGGATCGCCTTGCCCTCTATCAGGATCGGCTCGAATGCCTGGATACCCAGACGGTGCAGCGTCGGCGCGCGATTCAACAGTACCGGATGCTCGCGGATGACTTCATCGAGAATATCCCATACGATCGGTTCTTCAGCCTCTACCATGCGCTTGCTGGCCTTGATCGTGGTGGCCAATCCCATCGCCTCGAGCCGGCTGAAAATAAACGGCTTGAACAGCTCGAGCGCCATTTTCTTGGGCAGCCCGCATTGATGCAATTTCAGTTGCGGGCCCACTACGATTACCGAACGGCCGGAATAATCGACGCGTTTGCCCAGCAGATTCTGGCGGAAACGTCCACTTTTGCCTTTGATCATGTCGGCCAAGGATTTCAGCTGGCGCTTGTTTGCTCCTGTCATCGCCTTGCCGCGACGGCCGTTATCCAGCAATGAATCCACCGCCTCCTGCAGCATTCGTTTTTCATTACGCACGATGATGTCCGGCGCCTTCAATTCAAGCAGACGACGCAGGCGGTTGTTGCGGTTGATCACGCGACGATAAAGGTCGTTCAGATCCGAAGTGGCAAAACGGCCCCCATCCAGGGGCACCAAAGGCCGCAGTTCAGGGGGCAATACCGGCAAAACCGTCATCACCATCCACTGCGGCTTGATGCCGGACGAGTTGAATGCCTCAAGCACTTTCAGGCGCTTGGCGTATTTCTTGATCTTGGTTTCCGATCCGGTTGCAGCAAGATCGGCGCGTATCGCTTCGATTTCGGCGGTTACATCAAGATTGGCCAACAACGACCGGATACCTTCCGCTCCCATCGTGGCGCTGAACTCATCACCATACTCTTCAGTCTTGGCCAGATAATCATCCTCCGAAAGCAGCTGGCCCCGGTTCAGCGGGGTCATGCCGGGTTCGGTCACCACATAGGCTTCAAAGTACAACACCCGCTCGATGTCGCGCAGAGTCATGTCCAGCACCATGCCCAGACGCGATGGCAGGGATTTCAGGAACCAGATGTGCGCCACCGGGCTTGCCAACTCGATATGGCCCATGCGTTCGCGCCTGACTTTGGATAAGGTCACTTCGACGCCGCATTTTTCGCAGATCACGCCGCGATGTTTTAGTCGTTTGTACTTGCCGCACAGGCATTCATAATCTTTCACCGGACCGAAAATCTTGGCACAGAAAAGGCCGTCACGCTCCGGCTTGAAAGTGCGATAGTTGATGGTTTCCGGCTTCTTGACTTCGCCGTAAGACCAGGAGCGGATCTTTTCCGGTGAAGCCAGCCCGATCTTGATCGAATCGAACTCTTCCTTTT
>QJWF01000193.1 GCA_003235435.1 Nitrosomonadales bacterium | reverse complement strand
GTTGAGAGGATACTTCCTCGGCAGTTATTCTGCGCGCAAACTGGGTATGCGCACGACCGGAAATGCAGGCGGCAACCACAACCTGATCCTGAGGTCAGAGGTGGACCGATCGGCGGCGCTGGACTGTGCCGGGTTGCTGAAACAGATGGGGCGCGGCTTGTTGGTCACGGAATTGCTTGGGCATGGCATCAATCCTGTGACCGGGGATTATTCGCGCGGGGCGGCCGGATTCTGGGTGGAGAACGGCGAAATCCAATACCCGGTCAATGAAATCACCATAGCCGGTAATCTGAAAGATATGTTCCGCAACATCGTCGCGGTAGGCAGCGATGTGCTGGTTCAGGGTTCGCGCCAGTGCGGGTCGATCCTAGTCGAGGGTATGACCGTGGCGGGCAGGTGACGGCTTCGGCACGGCGTTGCGAAGCATCCGGGGTGGAAGAAACCGCCCTTGTTTAAGTATCTCGAGTCAATTTCGTCTGCGGTAGCCCCACAGCCGCAAATCAGGAATTTCCGGCCCATGACGCCTGCATGGTAGAATCCGCCCCTTTCCCGCTTCAATATTTCAGGAATAACCGCCATGTTCTCGCGCAAAAACACGCTTGCTTTCGTAGACCCCGATTTGTGGTCTGCGATTCAGAAAGAAAACAGCCGTCAGGAAGATCACATCGAGCTGATCGCCTCGGAAAACTACGCCAGCCCTGCGGTGATGGAGGCACAGGGCAGCCAGCTTACCAACAAATATGCCGAAGGTTATCCCGGCAAGCGCTATTACGGCGGCTGCGAGTATGTGGATATCGCCGAGCAGTTGGCGATCGATCGGGTGAAAGCCCTGTTCGGCGCGGAATATGCAAATGTGCAGCCGAATTCCGGTTCCCAGGCGAACCAGGGAGTTTACATGTCGGTGCTCAAGCCCGGCGACACCATTCTGGGTATGTCGCTGGCTCACGGCGGGCATTTGACGCACGGCGCATCAGTAAATGCCAGCGGCAAGCTGTACAACGCGATCCAGTATGGTCTGAATGAAAAAGAAGAAGTCGACTATGATCAGGTACAGGCGCTAGCCAAGGCACACAAACCGAAGATGATCGTGGCGGGGGCTTCAGCCTATTCCTTGGTGTTCGACTGGAAACGCTTTCGCGCGATCGCCGACAGTGTCGGCGCTTACCTATTCGTGGACATGGCGCACTATGCCGGCCTTGTCGCCGCAGGGGTATATCCGAACCCGGTCGGGATCGCGGATTTTGTCACCAGCACCACGCACAAGACCTTGCGCGGGCCGCGCGGCGGAATCATTCTGGCGAAGGCGGAATTCGAGAAAGTGCTGAACTCGGCGATCTTTCCGGGCATTCAGGGCGGTCCGCTGATGCATGTGATCGCCGCGAAGGCAGTGGCCTTCAAGGAAGCGGCCAGCAAGGAGTTCAAGGCCTATCAGATACAAGTGGTGGACAACGCGCGGGTGATGGCCAAGGTTTTGCAGGAATGCGGCCTGCGCATCGTATCCGGGCGCACTGACAGCCACATGTTCCTGGTCGACCTGCAGGCCAAGCACATTACCGGCAGGGAAGCCGAGGCCGCGCTTGGTCGCGCACATATCACCGTGAACAAGAATGCCATTCCCAACGATCCTCAAAAGCCATTCGTTACCAGCGGTATACGCATCGGTAGTCCGGCGATGACTACCCGGGGTTTCAAGGAACTTGAAGCGGAGAAACTCGCACATCTGATCGCTGACGTGCTGGATGCGCCCAATGATGATGCGGTGATTGAGCGTGTTGCGGGCGAAGTGAAAAAATTGTGCGCCAAGTTTCCGGTCTACGAAAAATAACCGTTAACGACTGGCAGATATGAAATGTCCGTTCTGCAAAGGTGACATCACCCAGGTGGTGGATACCCGCGAAAGCGACGAAGGCGACCATGTCCGCCGCCGTCGCCGTTGCCTGTCGTGTGACAAGCGTTTTACCACTTACGAGATCGTCGAGCTGCGCAGGCCGCAGGTGGTAAAGCAGAACGGCATGCGCAGCGAATTTGATGAAGCCAAGTTGCGTACCAGTTTTAATCGTGCCCTGCACAAGCGGCCGGTGCCTACCGAGTTGGTTGATACGGCGATAGATCAGGTCATTCAGAAGATCTTCGCGCTTGGAGAACGCGAAATAGGTTCGCGGCAGATCGGCGAAATGGTGATGAAGGAGTTGTTGAAGCTGGATAAGGTGGCATATATCCGTTTTGCATCGGTGTACAAGAGTTTTCAGGACGTAGGTGATTTCACCGAGGCGATAGAGGCGGTGAGCAAGTCGCCGGCGCGCCGCACTAGGCGGAAGCCTTAGTCGTGTTCACTGCCGCGGATAGCCAGTGGATGGCGCAAGCACTGCGACTGGCCGAGCAGGGTCTGTACAGCACCAGCCCGAATCCGCGCGTCGGCTGTGTTCTGGTTAATGATGGAAGAGTCGTCGGCAGCGGCTGGCATAGGCGTGCAGGCGAGGCGCATGCCGAGGTTCTCGCGTTGCAACAGGCTGGGAAGGCGGCACGCGGTGCGACCGCTTATGTATCGTTGGAACCATGCAGTCATCACGGCCGCACGCCACCCTGTGCCGATGCGCTGATATCGGCCGGCGTTTCGCGGGTGGTCGCGGCAGTGGCGGACCCTAATCCGCAGGTGGCAGGAGCGGGCAGCGACAAATTGCGCGCCGCCGGTATTGCCATCGAGATCGGGCTGATGGAAGCTGCCGCGCATGAATTGAACATCGGATTCTTTTCGCGCATGACCCGCGACAGGCCCTGGGTGCGCAGCAAGATAGGCATGAGCCTGGACGGCCGCATCGCGCTGGACAATGGTGTCAGCAAATGGATAACCGGAGAGGCAGCAAGGCGCGATGTGCAGCACTGGCGGGCGCGTTCCAGCGCGGTGCTTACCGGCATCGATACGGTGCTGGCGGACGACGCGCGCTTGAATGTCCGCGATATTTCGGGAGCACGGCAGCCATTGCGGGCCGTGCTGGACAGCAAATTGCGCATTCCGCTGGATTCACGAATCCTGCAAGGCGCAGAGAATGACAACGTGTTGATATATACCGCAATAAGCAACAGCAAAAAAAACTCTGAACTTGAACAAGCCGGCGCATCGTTATGTGTGATTCCGGACGGCAATGGAAGGGTGAATCTGCCTGCAATGATGCGTGATCTTTCTCAACGGGGTTGCAACGAAGTGCTGGTCGAAGCGGGGAGCACTTTGAATGGTGCATTATTGCGCGCCGGATTGACGGATGAGCTGGTGCTGTATATCGCGCCTCAATTGCTGGGAGATATGGCGCGCGGCATGATGCAATTGGGTGAAATCGGCAGCCTGGATCAGTGTGTGAAACTTGAATGGAAGGATATGCGCCTGGTCGGGAAAGACTTGCGCATCAATGCGAAAGTGGCAAATGTTTAGCGGGATCATTGCGGATGTGGGACGGATAATCGAAGCGGCGGACCGCGATGGCGGGTTGCACCTGGTGATTTCAACCGGGGCTATGGATCTGGACGATGTGCAGGTAGGCGACAGCATCGCCGTGAACGGGATATGTCTGACAGTGATTGCACTTGCTTCGGACAGTTTTACGGTTGATGTGTCCCGTGAAACACTGGATTGTACGGTCGGGCTGGATAAACCGAACGGGTTGGTCAATCTGGAGAAAGCGTTGCGGCTGTCCGACAGGCTCGGAGGGCATCTGGTAAGCGGTCATGTAGATGGCGTAGGTGAGGTTGTGGCGTTCGACGATCTGATAGAAAGCTGGAGACTGACTGTACGCGCGCCGCAGGCGCTTGCGAAATACATTGCTGCAAAAGGTTCGATTGCGATCAACGGCGTCAGCCTGACGGTCAACCAGGTCAGCGGCAGCGAATTCAGCGTCAACCTGATTCCGCACACTCTGGCTCAGACCAGCCTGAACAAGTTACGAACAGGCACTCGAATCAATCTCGAAGTGGACTTGATCGCGCGTTATGTAGAACGGATGTTGCGAGCTGAGGAAGAACAAGGCAAATGACAGGGATATCGCCGGTACAGGAAATCATCGGAGAAATACGCGCCGGACGTATGGTCGTGCTGGTGGACGAGGAGGACCGCGAGAATGAAGGCGATCTGGTGTTCGCCGCAGATTTTGTGACGCCGGAAAAAATAAACTTCATGGCCAAGCACGGACGGGGATTGATATGCCTTACGCTGACCGAAGCGCATTGCAGGCAAATCGACCTTCCACTGATGGTGCGCGAAAACGGTTTGCCGCTGGCGACCAATTTCACGCTGTCAATCGAGGCGGCTAGCGGAGTGACCACAGGAATTTCGGCGGCTGATCGCTCCCGCACGGTTCAGGTGGCCGCCGACAGGAATGCCAAACCGGGCGATATCGTCCAGCCGGGGCATATCTTCCCGCTGCGCGCGCAGAACGGCGGCGTGCTGGTTCGCGCCGGCCATACCGAAGCGGGTTGCGATTTGGCGGAGCTGGCCGGCCTTACCCCAGCTTCGGTGATCTGCGAGATACTCAGGGACGATGGCGAGATGGCGCGACTGTCCGATCTGGTGGAGTTCGCGCGGCTACATCAACTCAAGATCGGCACAATCGCCGATCTCATCGAATACCGATGTCATCATGAAACTCTGGTCGAGCGCGTGAACCACCGCAAAGTACAGACCGCCTATGGAGAGTTCGATTTGGCAACTTATGTTGACAAGACCACTCAACGCACCCATCTGGCATTGGTGAAGGGCAGGATTCGCCCTGATGCCGAGACCCTAGTTAGGGTGCATGAACCGCTTTCAGTGATGGATTTTCTGGAGCAGATCGATCTTGCACATTCAATCAGCGTTAATCAGGCATTGCAGAAGATCGGACAGTCATCGGCAGGGGTGCTGGTGCTGCTGCATCGCGGCGAGACACCGCAGGATCTGCGCGTACGCGCATCATTGGAAGCTGGAAACCAGCGAACAGCGCAGTGGGATCCGCGCAGCTATGGTATCGGCGCCCAGATCCTGCGCGATCTTGGTGTCGGCAAGATGCGATTGCTGGCAACGCCGCACAAGATGCCTAGCATGGCCGGTTTTGGTCTGGAGGTTGTGGGCTATGCCAGCCACGAATAGCAGGATGCTGCAAAATTTCTGCGCCCGGCAAAACCGCTTTGCTAAGGGCTCAGAATATTCATTTATTTGCAAATAAGCAGCTTTTTTTGCCAATTTGCGCCTTGTTCCACCGCTGCTCGTGACGTTATTCAACACCCTGATAGAGGAATAAGCTGATGATGGAACTTGAAAAGAATCTAAACGGCAGCGGCCTGCGTATTGGCATAGTACAGAGCCGATTCAATACCGAAGTATGCGAAGGCCTGCTGGGAGCATGCCTTGCACAATTGCTGCAACAGGGTGTTTCGGAAACAGATATCACGCTGGCTACAGTGCCCGGTGCGCTGGAGATCCCGCTGATGCTGCTGCAAATGGCGGAGAGCGATAAGTTCGATGCGCTGATCGCGCTCGGTGCAGTGATACGCGGCGATACCTATCATTTTGAAATCGTTGCCAACGAATCGGCACGTTGTGTGAACGAAGTTCAACTGGCATGCGGAGTGCCGATAGCCAACGCGATCCTCACCACCGATAATGATGCTCAGGCGATCGACCGCATGCTGGTCAAGGGCGGAGAAGCAGCACTGGTCGCAATCGAGATGGCGAATCTATTGCGGAGACTGGGATGACCGGTGGGCAGACCGCAAGTAAGGCGAGCAAAACCACCAAGCAAAAGAGTCCGCGCCATCGTGCCCGTGAACTTGCATTGCAAGGCATCTACCAGTGGAGAATTACGGGTGGTGACGGGGCGGCAATCGAGAAACAGATATATGCCGAAAAGAACCTCGGGCGGTATGACAAGGAATTGTTTTCCAGATTGTTGCGCGGAACATTGGTTCACCATTCTGATATCGAGGCGCTGATGGCACCGCACCTCGATCGGACGCTGGGAGAACTCAGCCCGGTGGAATTCGCAATCCTGCTGCTGGGAACGTTTGAGTTGGCCAAACATCCCGAAGCGCCTTACAGGGTCGTCATCAACGAGGCAGTGGAACTGGCCAAGACCTTTGGCGGGACCGATGGGCACAAGTATGTAAACGGCGTTCTCGACAAGCTGGCGGCTCAGTTGCGAGAGCCGGAGTTTGCGGGACGGGATAAGGAGTGATCTGGATGGTTGAGTATGACGGAATTTGATTTGATCCGCCGTTATTTCACCCGTAACGCGCCGACCGCACTGCTTGGAATTGGAGATGATGCAGCACTGTTGCAGGCAAGCGCGGGCAACGTGCTTGCAGTATCGACCGACATGTTGGTAAGTGGCACTCATTTCCTTGATGATGCAGACCCTTATCTGCTGGGACACAAGGCCCTGGCGGTGAATCTGTCTGATATGGCAGCAATGGGGGCAACACCGCGCTGGGCTGCACTGGCGATCGCGCTGCCCCGCAAGGATGGAGGCGGGGCAGATGAAGCCTGGCTGGAAAGATTCAGCACGGGTTTCTTTGCTTTGGCTGACCAGTATGATGTGGAACTGGTGGGGGGTGATACCACATGCGGAAAACTCGATCTTTGTGTGACGATATTCGGCGAGGTTCCCGCCCAGCAGGCTTTGCGGCGCAGCGGCGCGCAGATCGGAGACGAAGTGTGGGTCTCGGGAAAGCTCGGAGACGCCGCTTTGGCGCTGGCTCACATGAATGATCTTGTCGCGTTGACTGATCACGAAATGGCTGCCTGCGCCCCAGCCTTGCATCAGCCTCAGCCGCGCGTTGCGTTGGGCGTGGCATTGCGCGGTATAGCCAATAGCGCGATCGATATCTCCGATGGGTTGCTCGGAGATCTGGGCCATGTACTTGCTGCTTCGCAAGTGGCTGCAGAAATCGATTTTGCATCCTTGCCGGTCTCTGAAGTATTGTCCGGTTATATGCGACACCCGCTGGGAAGGAAATGTGTTCTATCCGGAGGTGACGATTATGAACTGTGTTTTACCGCGCCAGTTACGCGCCATGCCGAGATATTGGGCATCGGTACGGGACTCGATTTGCCGCTGGCATGCATCGGAAAGATTACCGGGGGAAGCGGCTGTGTCGTGCATGATGCTTCGGGTAATCCCATGAATGTAGGGTCCGGCGGTTATGACCACTTTCGGTGAGCCGGTTGCAAAGCCCGGTTGGCGTTTTCTGTTCAGCCATCCGGCACACCTGTTGGCATTCGGCTTTGGCAGCGGTTTGGCGGGCAAAGCTCCGGGAACATTCGGCACGTTGGTGGCTTTTCCGATGTACTGGTATCTCTCACCGCGTCTGTCCGATGCGTTGTTCCTGCTGGCGCTGATCTGGGCATTTGCGATCGGTGTATGGATATGCGACATCACCGGCAAGGCATTGGGCGTGGCGGATCATGGCGGCATCGTTTGGGATGAGATCGTGGCCTTCGTGCTGGTGCTGTTCTTCACACCCCATGGTTGGGAATGGTCGCTGCTGGCTTTTGCGCTGTTCCGCTTTTTCGACATCGCGAAACCACCGCCGATACGTTATTTTGACAGCAACTGGCACGGCGGGCTCGGTGTGATGTTCGACGATCTGCTCGCGGCCGGTTA
>QJWF01000007.1 GCA_003235435.1 Nitrosomonadales bacterium | reverse complement strand
ACCTTGGGCAACGGTGTGGTGGTCGGAGCTGGCGCAAAGATACTCGGACCGATCCTCATCGGCGATGGCGCAAAGATCGGCTCCAACGCGGTGGTAGTGAAAGACGTGCCTGCCGGCGCGACTGCGGCTGGAATACCTGCCCGGATACTCGATGAAGAGAAGAAGGCTTCAGCCGGGTTCAACGCGTATGGAATCGGCAACGACCAGAACGACCCGGTCAACAAGGCATTGCACGGGTTGATCGGGCACAGCGTGACTGTGGATCAGCGCATCGATTTCATCCTGCAGCAACTTGAGAAGATGGGGGTGCGCGTAGACGAAGAGCGCGCCACTGCCGACAAGTTCGATCCCAATCATCTGAATAAAATAGTTGACTAAACAAATTGGGAATTTTATGATGCAAGGCCTGGGATCGGAACATACGGTATCGGCGGTCGCCGGATAAACCTGAACTTCTGTCCGTTACGTAAGGATAATGACATGAGATTAACCACCAAAGGACGTTTCGCTGTGATGGCGATGGTAGATCTGGCGATGCGGGGTGGTCGAGGGCCTGTGACATTGGCCAAGATCAGCGAGCGGCAGCAGATATCACTCTCCTATCTTGAGCAGTTGTTCGGCAAGCTGCGCAAAAACAACATCGTCGAAAGTGTGCGCGGCCCCGGGGGAGGCTATAACTTGGCCCGCCCGGGCAGCAAGATTTCCGTTGCAGATATCGTGGTTGCGGTCGATGAACCGATCGATGCGACCAAATGTCACGGCGAGCACAATTGCCAGGACGGCCAGAAATGCATCACCCATGATTTGTGGATGGGGCTGAACGAGAAGATTTTCGATTATCTGGAAAGCGTCTCCCTGCAGCAATTGGTCGACAGCCACAACAAGGCCAGCAACGAGGTGTCCAGCATCACCATAAGCAATGCGATGGCAAAATCGCGCAGCATCGCAATCTGATGAAACATCGGCCATCTGATTTGACTGCTTGAAGGCTTTTGCATTTCCATTCGGTAAAGTCACCAGAATACGGTGACATAAGCCGTTGGTTAACGACAGCCAAGCCTGTGGTTGTGACTTGCAAAACGCGCCAGCCTGTTCCGGTCGCCACCGCGATGTTGTGATTTATCCAAGAATACTTTTAGTTAACCTGTGGGGAAGGTCGCATAATCATGTCCAAATTATGGAGCACTATTTCCAATCGCTGGCTGTATCTGGCAGGTGCGCTGTTTGCCGGCGGCCTGATCGGTTTCGCCCTGTTCCTGCAGTATGTCAAACATCAGGATCCATGTCCGTTGTGCATGGTGCAGCGCGTGGTGTTCATGGCCTTGATAGTGGTGTTCGCGCTCGCTGCTTTGCATGGTCCGGGGCGTCTCGGCGAACGAATCTATGCGGCAATCATCACTCTGCTTGCACTTTCCGGCGTGGGAGTCGCTGGACGGCATATCTGGATACAGAATCTGCCCAAGGATCAGATTCCCGCCTGCGGTCCGGGATTGGACTACATGCTGGAAACCATGCCGATGGGTGATGTGCTCAAGCAATTGATGCACGGTTCCGGGGAATGTGCCGCCAAGGGATGGACATTTCTGACGCTGGGCATCCCGGAATGGTCACTGCTGTGTTATCTCGCTCTGGGCATTTGGGCGGTGCTGATCGCGTTCAGGAAAGCGCCGCGGTTCTCCGCTTCACTTTAGCAGCTTTTTTTCAACCGCATCAGCCGCCCAGGAAACGTCCCATGTTTGCTCGCGTGTTGTTTCTGTCGCTGCTATCCACTTTATCCAGGGCGGAAACCGTCATTCAGTCTGTCATACCGCATGATGTTGTACCGGATCGCGCGGCCGAATTACGCATGAAGGTATCGGATGGCATGAAATACCAGTTCGTAATCAAGCCCGGCGGGCCCTACACAAAACAGACATTGTCGCTGGATTATCGAATCAGTGATATGGCGCTGCATAGTGGTTATGCCCTGCTTGCTGCGGGCGAACGCGGCTTGTTGATCGCCGAGGTCACCGCTTCCGGCAAGATCAATATATCCGACTCTCGTGTCACCCGGGGAGTGGTTACTCACGTTGTTGCCGAGAATGATCATGCATGGCTGGTCGTTGAAGGAAGCGAAATCGTCATGATGGACATCGGCAACCTGAAAAAACCGAAAGTGCTGGCCCGTTATCATGCAGATCGGGCTGTTACCGATATCGCAGTGCAGGATAGTTGCGTATATCTGTTGCTGGGTAGTACCACGGTGGCGGCGATCGATATGCGCACCCCGCAGGAGCCGGTCGAGTTTTCCCGTTTCGAAATCGAAGGCGCAGCTAAAAGAATTTTCGCGGACGGCAATCACCTTTATGCGGCCCTGCCCGGATTTGGTCTGGTGATATTCGACGTCAGCGACAAGAAGCATATCAGGCAGATCGGGCGCCATGCCGTTACTGGCGGTGTCACGGCAGTCACTGTGCAGGACGGTATAGCTCTTCTGGCGCGCGGCGGTTATGGCATCACGCTGTTCGATGTGTCAGATCCCTTGCATGCAAAATGGCTGGGCAGCCACGGCCGGGTCGGCCGGGTTGCCGGAATATCAGCACACGACGGCAAGGTGATGTTGTGGAATGACAGGGCCGAACTCATCAGCATGGACATGGCCAATCCAAGGCTACCCGCCATAGCGGCATCGCTTGGCGATACCGGCACAGCTGCCGCCAACTGGCTGGACGCGGTCTGGCTGGATGAAAATACTGTGCTTGCCGCCAGTCCGTCAGCGCTGCAGAGCATTGATTTTTCGCCGATACCTCCACAGTTTTCGAATGAAAATCTCGACACCGGACAAGGGGTCAATTTCGGCGGAGAGCGCCGCTTGTACATCAACGGCGACATTGCCTATGTGGCCGACTGGTTCTCCGGCCTGCACCTTTATGACATCAGCACGCCATCCTCACCTCGCATGCTGTCGAGCTTCCATACACCCGGATCGGCCAAGGGTGTGGTGGTGCGCGACGGTTATGCTTATATCGCCGATGATGACCATGGCCTGCAGATCGTCGATGTGCGCGACCCGCTGCATCCCGTACATGTTTCCAGCCTGGCCACGAACGGACTGGCGTATACGCCCAAGCTGTCCGGCAATCTTCTGTATCTTGCCGGCCATCGCGGCGGTTTCCAGATCATCGATGTGAGCAATGCAGCGGTGCCAAGACTACTTGCAGATATCCGGACGCCGGGAAAAGCCTGGAGCCTGGAAATCGATCGCAACATGCTGTTCGTCGCGGATGATACGTCGGGGTTGCTGGTGTTCGATGTGAGCGACGCAACTCATCCCTTGCAGATCGGCGAGTTCGATCCCGGCGGTGCAGCAGAGGATGTGGTGGTGCGCGGGGACTCGGCGTATGTGGCGTTTTTTGACAAGGGGTTTTATGTGCTGGACATCAGCGATCCTTCAAGTCCACGCCAGGTCGGGCATACACCCACCCCGGGCAATGCGCGCGGCATCTCGTTGAAAGATGACTTCGCATATGTCACCGACTGGTTCGCCGGAATACAGGTGATCGATGTCAGCGACAAGACTGCACCGGTCATCGTCGGGGAATACGATACCGGCGGCGCGGCATGGGGTATCGGCATCAAAGGCAATCATGCCTATGTCGGTGACTGGTGGGGTGGATTCGCGGTACTCGACATCGGCGATCCGAAACGGCCGGTTCAGGTGGATCGCTATCAGGCACGGGGCAATGTGGTTCAGGTAGCCGCACAGGGAAAGTTCGCTTACGCCGCGATGGATACCGGCGGCGTGCAGGTATTCGACATCACCAATCCGCTCAACCCGACATGGATGACCTCGGTGGAGATAGACGGCAAAGCCACGGGACTGTTGCTGGACGGGAGCATGATCCATGTCGCGGTCGGCAGCGGCAACGACAGCGGATTGGTGACGATCGATGCGAGCGATCCGTTTGTGGCGCGACGCATCAAACATTACGCCGTCAAGGGAGGGGTGCAGCACATTGGCAGCGGTGCGGGAAGATTGTATTTCGGCAACAGCCGGGGACTTGGAGTGATCGATATGCGAGATCCGGACAGGGCACGACCATGGTTTGTTTACGCCGCGAAAATAAATGATCTCAGGGTGGAGGGTCGGCAGATCTTTCTGGCAACCGGTCGCGGCATGGAAGTACTTGATGACAAGTTCAACCTGAAATTGCGTTACCAGACGAGGTATCCGGCCACCCTGATCCGCGCGCGGGGCACCAAAGCATTTTTGTACGGAGAGAAACTGGGCTTGCGCGTGCTGGATGTGTCCGGCACTCGAATCAGGCCGGTATCGTCGTTCGAGCCTGCGGAACATTTGTCCGGCATGGCATTGGAAGGCGAAGTGCTGTATGCCACTGGCACAAACGGGAATCTGCTGGAGTTGGATATTGCAAGGCTGACCGCCCCAAGAATCAGGGGGATATACCCGCTTGCCAGTCCGGCCACAGGCATCTGGATCGTCGATGGGATCGCATTGCTGGCGGGCAACGACATCATCACATCAGTGAAACTGTTGCCGCCTGTCACACTGATGAGGCGTTCCGGCAGAGAAGTACGGATGCTGTTGCCCAAGGGCCTGCCTGCCGGCAGTTACGATGCGGTCGCGATCGCGCCCGACGGAACAAGAAACATCAGCCATAATGTACTGAAAATCGACACGCCGGTTTTTTCGAAGCCCGAAATCACTCAGGAAGAGTTTCAGCTATTGTTGCAGGAGCAGCGGAAACAATCTACGCAAATAATGCCAGTCCGATGACTGCCATCTGGCCCGGACCATCGTTCAGTCGTAGTCGAGGTCCCTTTTCTCGAATGGATGGGCAGGCTGCTTGCCGAGGATACGGTACAGCACCGAGTTCATCGAATAGGGGTCATTGTCGAATCCGCCGTGGGTCCTGGAAGAAGATTCGGAACCCGGTGTTCCGGTGCAGCTTGATTCGATCACGTCGCCGAATGCGGCCTTGCGCAAGGCTGTTTCCGATTTCAGAAAGCATTTCATGCCCAGCAGCGGCGTACCGCGCCTGTCCTCGAAGGCATTTGCGACCAGCCACAACAGCGAGCGTCCGTAAGGTCCGACACTGTCATCCAGTTCCTGCTGTTCGTTCAGCAGATACAGCGTCGCTTGCGGACAGCGTCCTGCCTTGATCGCGGGCAACGCATACTGTTTGAATTCGTCTATACGCACCGCCGGCGCAAAGAACTGCAGGGTCTTCAGTGTAATGCCCAGCGAGCACATATGCTCGATCGCATGCGTGAACAGTATGCTGCCGGCGCTGTGAGCGACGACATGCAGTTCCCATTTCTTGCGTTCCGCATCGCCGGCCTGTGCAAGAGATTCGAGCGCATGTTTCTTCATCAACTGGATCGCGCCGACGCCGCGCCGATGATCCGATGCGCGCCATGCATTCTCCTTCATCTCCGACCACATCGGTCCGCCGATCGGCGCGGCGGTGAGCTCGAGCATGAAGTCCCTGGCATTCTTCATGCCTTCGAGCAATCCACCACCGGCGCGCTTGTCTGCATCGGTGAACAGATCGGCAAGTGAACTTCCCAGTGTTTCCAGCGGCCCCGTTTCCCACATGATGTGCAACGGATAGATCTCGTTCGCGAGGCACTTGTCTCGGAACGCGACCGCCCGCTTGGCAGCGTCTGCTTCGCTGTTGAGTCCGCCATGCAGATAGAGCAACACCCGCTTCCTGTTCCATCCGCGCTGGCTGGCAGTCTGCGGGATGGTCTCACTGAACAGGCGCCGCAGGTCCTGCTCGCTGGTCCAGTAATTGCCGGTTTGCGACAACTCGCCGTTGTTGCCGACATCGACGATGTACGGCCTAACTTCTGCGAGCGGGATCAGGCCGCTGCGGCGATAGCGTCCGGCGCTGCTGTCGGCCGTGCCTGCCTTGCTTTCCCACAGGTCGGTCGCCAACGGCACGCCTAGTTGCGCCACCCAGAGATCGGTCGCGTGAAGCATGAAATCCTCGTAAGGCAGCAGTGCAAATCCGTTGTTGCCCCATTTTTTGCCCCAGGAATTCTGCACGATGAAACCTTCGCGGCCGTAGCCGACCAGCGCGATGGCGTGACCGGAAGAAGCGCGACCCTTGCGCTGGATGACCGGGAAAGCGTGGCTATGTCCGCCGGCGCTGATCTTGATCTTGATCTTGCCGGGATCGTCCCAGCCATCGTGGACCATCATCGTGCAGAACACCGCGCCGGTTTCGTTCAGCGCGGCATGCACATCGCGCACTTCCCTGTGCTTGATGCGGTAGTATGCGCCGCAAGGTGTTGCCAGAGCAGACTTGCTGATCGCTGCATCGAAATGGCTGCGTCCCTGCAATGTGTCCGGCCATTGTTTGCGCTCGCACACGCCGTGGCTCGCCCAGCCTTTCATCGCGCCGCGCGCCGAGGAACCGGAGTAGTTCTCCCCGGGCCATTCGTCGTGGCAACGCGCCATCTCGTAAAGCATGCGCGGGCTGGCGACGCGCTTTATGCCGCGCCGTGCGAGCAGCAGGTTGACCACGGCGGACAGTGCAAAACCGGTGCATGCTCCTTCATTGCCCTGGTCGAGGATAAGTGGTACTTCAGCGCAATTGACCAGCGTGTCCGGCAGGCCGATCAGTGCGGGCTGATAAGCCCAGTCGCGCAGGTCGATGCGGTCGGGGAAAGCGTCCAGTATGCGCTTGCCGTTAAGAGCGGAACTTTTGCCGGCCATGTAGATTGCTCCTTACAGAACATCATCAAGTCGCGCTACAACCGGGACAAAAGCTTGTCCCGGTCATTCTTCAAGCCTCGCAGGGTGCCTGACTCAGTCCCCGCGCTTTTTCCACCAGATCGCAATGCCGATGGCGATGGCAAGGATCAGCAGCCACAGCCAGTATTCTTCAAAGAAACCCATGGGCGGTGGCTCCTGGACAGGAGCAGCAGCCACTGGAGCGGGTTTGGGAGGCTGAACCACCGGCGGTGGAGGAGGCGGCGCAACCGGAGCCGGTTCCGGTTCCTGAACGGCCACAGGTGGAGGCGGCGCACGCTTGACCACTTTTCTCTTGGGTTTGTGCACCGCCGTCGGCGATGGCGGAGATGGTGGCGCAGCCTCTTGCGGTTCGGCAACGACTACGGGAGGAGGCACGGGTTCGGGTGCGGGTGCCGGCTCAACCGCTGTTTCAGCTGGCGGTGCGGCAGGCGTCTCAACCGGAGCCGGCTCAACGACCGGAGCCTGTTCAGGAGTTGATGAGCATGAAGATAGAACCAGGGAAGCGATCAGCAGGGTGACAGGCAGTGCAACTGTGTGAATTCTTGACATGAAGTTCTCCGAAGTGACAGTTGTTGGCATCAGTTCGTGATGAATTTTCCCATAGTTAACATGGTCCGGCAAACAAATATAAGTGAAACAATACCGACCCAAAGAAATCAGTCCGAGATACCTCGTTGCTTTGTGTCTTAAAATCCAGCCATGCTAACCCGACCCTTTACTTCGCTGACTCCGGATTCCGTGCTGGAAGGGCTTGACAGCGTCGGCTTGCACAGTGATGGTCGACTGCTGGCGCTCAACAGCTATGAAAATCGTGTCTACCAGGTTGGCATGCAAGACGGCCCGCCACTGATTGCAAAATTCTATCGTCC
>QJWF01000127.1 GCA_003235435.1 Nitrosomonadales bacterium | reverse complement strand
ATCAGTATTGATTGGTTTGCTGCTGGCTACCGTCGTGGCATTGAGCAGCGAACCGGGCAAGGCTTTTTTTGCGTTCGGTAGAGACTCGGTCGCCGAAGCGAAGAGAGTTGTTTGGCCGACGCGCAAGGAAACTATGCAAACAACCGGCGTGGTGATTCTGTTTGCCGTCACGATGGCGTTGTTTCTGTGGGCAGTGGATGCTGGGTTGTTGATGATAGTTAACGGGTTGATGGGACGGAGCGAGTGATGGCCAAAAATTGGTATGTTGTCCATACGTACTCGCAATTCGAGAAAAGTGTCCAGCGTGCATTGACCGAACGCATCCAGCGAGAGGGCATGCAGGACAAATTTGGCCAGATCCTGGTGCCGGTTGAAGAGGTCGTAGAATTAAAGTCCGGGCAAAAGAGCATTTCTGAGCGCAAATTCTTTCCTGGTTATGTACTGGTAGAAATGGAAATGACCGACGAGACCTGGCACTTGGTGAAGAGCACGCCAAAGGTGACAGGATTTCTTGGAGGTACGGCGATGAAACCCACGCCGATCAGCGAGAGAGAAGTGCAGAACATCATGCAGCAAATGCAGGCGGGTGTTGAAAAACCGAGACCCAAGGTTTTGTTTGAAGTGGGTGAACTGGTTCGCGTCAAAGAAGGTCCGTTCACTGATTTCAACGGCTCGGTTGAAGACGTCAATTACGACAAGAGCAAAATTCGGGTTGCGGTGACCATCTTCGGCCGCTCGACACCGGTAGAACTGGATTTCGGCCAGGTCGAAAAGGCCTGAGGAAATGCAGGACTGAGGATAATTACCTCGGGACTGAGTAGGGGAGCAGTAGTTGTTATTAACGGGGAGCGTGCTGTAATAACAGCGGCATGCGTTTAACCCACTGACTAGGAGTATTAACGTGGCTAAGAAAGTCGTCGGCTATATCAAGCTGCAGGTACCTGCAGGCAAGGCAAATCCCAGTCCGCCTATCGGCCCGGCACTGGGCCAGCGTGGATTGAATATCATGGAGTTCTGCAAGGCGTTCAACGCACAGACTCAAGGTGTGGAGCCGGGTCTGCCGATACCGGTGGTGATCACCGCATTTGCGGACAAGAGCTTCACGTTTATCATGAAAACCCCGCCCGCGAGCATTCTGATCAAGAAGGCCGCCAATGTTCAAAAGGGCAGCAAAACACCTCATAATGACAAGGTCGGCAAATTGACCCGCAAGCAAGTCGAACAAATTGCAACAACCAAGATGCCGGATCTGACCGCTGCCGACATGGATGCAGCGGTGCGCACCATTGCCGGTAGCGCACGCAGCATGGGCATCACCGTGGAGGGCATGTAACATGTCCAAACGATATAAAGCTATTGCCGCCAAGGTCGACCGCAACAAGCTGTATCCCCTGAACGATGCGCTGAAACTGGTCAAAGAGAACGCAGTGGCCAAGTTCGATGAGTCCATCGACGTTGCGATAAATCTTGGCATCGACGCGAAAAAATCCGATCAGTTGGTACGCGGCTCGGTTGTATTGCCCAAGGGAACCGGCAAGACGGTGCGTGTTGCGGTTTTCGCCCAAGGCGCCAAGGCACAAGAAGCAAAGGCTGCAGGTGCGGACATCGTTGGCTTCGAAGATCTGGCCGAGTCCATCAAGGGCGGCAATCTGAACTTCGACGTGCTGATTGCAAGTCCGGACGCGATGCGTCTGGTCGGCCAACTGGGTCAGATACTCGGTCCGCGGGGTTTGATGCCCAACCCGAAAGTGGGTACGGTATCTGCCGATGTGGCAGGTGCGGTAAAGAACTCCAAAGCCGGCCAGGTTCAATATCGCACCGACAAGAACGGTATCGTGCAATGCACCATCGGGCGTGCGTCTTTCGCACCTGAGGCGTTGCGCGAGAACATGGTTGCATTGATCGATGCGTTGAACAAGGCCAAGCCGGCAGCTGCAAAGGGTGTGTACCTGAAAAAGGTGTCGCTCTCCAGCACCATGGGGGCCGGCATTCGCGTTGAGCAGGCGAGCCTGGTTGCGGGGTGAGTTTATTGGTTAATGAATTGAATTTGTCGGTGAGATGTTGTCTTAACCGACATCTGTTTTGGAATGCTGGCGTGCTAGCAGCATCCGAGACCGGTGGAGCCGCCAGGAATCAGGGGTCAGGTATCAGTAGGCCGATGATTCCGAGTTTTGGCAGCTTAATTGAGGGTAGAAATAATTCGGGTTGTCACGGGCTTGCAGCCCTTGATCCCTGATACCTGAATCCCCCGTAGATGGTGCGCCCGCGAGCAGGAAAGGTTGTTCTCCTGGCTCATGGTCGCAGTTGTAAACGATGGAACGTGCACGAGCACAATCCGGAAACTGGAGGAATAACTTGAGTCTTAATTTGCAGGAAAAGCAAGCCGTGGTAGCGGAGGTCAGTGCCCAGGTGGCTCAGGCCCAAACTATCGTCTTATCGGAGTATCGCGGAATCGCGGTTGCCGATATCACCCAATTGCGCGCCAACGCCCGTAAGTCAGGAGTGTATTTTCATGTGTTGAAAAACTCACTGGCAAGACGCGCGGTGCATGGAACGCCTTTTGAATCTTTGGCTGAAAAAATGGTCGGTCCTCTAGTCTACAGCATCAGTGCCGACCCGGTTGCCGCGGCAAAAGTGGTGTTCGACTTTGCCAAGACCAATGACAAGCTTGTGATCAAGGCAGGTGCTACGAGCGGTTCCGTGATGTCGGCAGAGCAGGTCGCTGTATTGGCTGCAATCCCGAGCCGTGAAGAGCTGATTGCACGACTGATGGCTACCATGAACGCGACGACCAGCAAGTTCGTCCGCACACTGGCTGCGATCCGCGACAAGAAGCAGGCCGAAACCGCTGCCGCTTGATAATTATTGAACTAACTGAATTAGGAGAACAACATGACTGTAGCTAAAGCTGAAACAAAGTCCAGTATTCTGGACGCGATCGCCGGCATGACCGTGCTGGAACTGTCTGATCTGATCAAGGAAATGGAAGAAAAGTTCGGTGTGTCTGCCGCGGCTGTCGCCGTTGCAGGGCCTGCTGCCGGTGGCGCTGCTGCCGGTGGTGCAGCAGCTGCCGAGCAGACCGAATTTACCGTGATGCTCAAGGGACCCGGTGACAACAAGGTCAATGTGATCAAGGCGGTTCGCGCAATTACCGGTCTAGGTTTGAAAGAAGCCAAGGATCTGGTAGACGGTGCGCCAAAAGCGATCAAGGAAGGTGTTTCCAAGGCCGATGCAGAAGCCGCGTTGAAGCAGCTGACCGAAGCAGGCGCGTCTGCCGAACTCAAATAAGGCCATACGCTGTAGAAAGGCTGGCGGCTTGCCGTCAGCCTTTTGCCGCTTCTGGAAGTTAAGAAGCCAGCGGCCAGGAAATCATATGACTTTCCTGTCCCCTGACTTTTTGGTTCCGCCAGAACCCGAAGGTTATGCCTGTTTTGCAGAGACACAGCAGGCATTTCGTCGCAAGACGAAAGCTCGCAAACTTCGTTTTCCTCAATCGTGGAGATTATATGAGCTACTCTTTCACCGAAAAAAAACGCATCCGTAAAAGTTTTGCAAAGCGAGTCGGCGCGCTGCCGGTTCCATTTTTGCTATCCACACAATTGGAATCCTTTGCAGCGTTTTTGCAGGCGTATACTCCGCCAGAGCAGCGCAAGAACGAAGGTCTGCAGGCTGCTTTCAACGGAATATTCCCGATCTTCAGCCATTCCAGAAATGCCCGGCTCGACTTCGTCAGTTACCAATTGGGTATGCCCCCGTTCGATGTGAAGGAATGCCGCCAGCGCGGTTTGACTTATGCCTCTCCTTTGCGTGCAAGGGTGCGCCTTACCATCATGGACAAGGAGGCTTCCAAGCCGACGGTCAAGGAAGTGAAAGAACAGGAAGTATACATGGGCGAAATCCCACTGATGACCAGCACCGGTTCGTTTGTGATCAACGGCACCGAACGTGTCATCGTTTCCCAGTTGCACCGTTCACCCGGTGTATTTTTCGAGCATGACCGCGGCAAGACGCATTCGTCAGGCAAGCTGCTTTTTTCCGCGCGGATCATTCCATATCGCGGTTCATGGCTGGACTTCGAATTTGACGCGAAAGATTATGTGTATTTCCGCATCGATCGCCGGCGCAAAATGCCGGTCACCATCCTGTTGCGTTCGCTTGGTTACACCAATGAAGACATACTCAATATGTTCTTCAGTTTTGATGCGTTCCATCTCAGCAAGAAGGGTATCCTGTTCGAAGTGGTGCCGGAGCGTTTGCGTGGAGATATCGCACGCTTCGACATAGTCGGCAAATCGGGAAAGATCATAGTGCCCAAGGACAAGCGCATCACGGTGCGCCATATCCGCGAAATCGAGGAAGCCGGCATCAACAAACTATCGGTTACCGAAGAATTCCTTGTTGGCCGTGTGATCGCAACCAATGTTGTGGACAAGGACAGCGGAGAGATCATCGCCAACGCGAACGATGAGATCACCGAGCAATTGTTGGAAAAGTTGCAGGCCGCAGGGGTGAGCAAGATACAAACGCTATACACCAATGACCTCGATCACGGGATATTCATTTCGCAGACGCTGCGCACCGACGACACCGTCGACCAGTGGACAGCGCGAGTGGCAATCTACCGAATGATGCGTCCTGGAGAGCCTCCAACAGAGGACGCAGTGGAGAACCTGTTCAACGGCCTGTTCTTCAACGAGGAACGCTATGATTTGTCATCTGTGGGCCGCATGAAATTCAATCGCCGTGTCGGCCGGGAAAACCTGACTGGACCGGCGATCCTGTCCAACGAGGACATTGTTGAAGTGGTCAAGATACTGGTCGAGTTGCGCAATGGTCGCGGCGAGATCGACGACATCGATCATCTCGGTAACCGCCGAGTGCGTGCCGTGGGCGAACTGGCAGAAAACCAGTTCCGTGCCGGACTTGCCCGCGTGGAACGCGCCGTCAAGGAAAGGCTGGGTCAGGCTGAAACCGATAATCTGATGCCGCACGATCTGATCAATGCCAAGCCGATTTCTGCCGCGGTAAAGGAATTCTTCGGTTCAAGCCAGCTTTCGCAGTTCATGGACCAGACCAATCCTTTGTCCGAAATCACGCACAAGCGCCGTATCTCCGCGCTGGGGCCTGGCGGCTTGACCCGCGAGCGGGCCGGTTTTGAAGTGCGCGATGTGCATCCAACCCACTATGGCCGCGTTTGTCCAATCGAAACTCCGGAAGGACCGAACATCGGCTTGATCAACTCTCTGGCTTTATACGCGCGTACCAACGAGTACGGCTTCATCGAAACACCCTACCGCAAGGTCAGCAAGGGCAAAGTATCTGATGATGTCGATTATCTGTCTGCGATAGAAGAAGGCAGATTCACTATCGCACAGGCGAATGCCGAGCTGGACAAAAAAGGACACTTCACCAATGACATTGTGTCGGCGCGCCACCACAATGAATTCGTGCTGTCAGCGCCTGACCAGATGGAATACATGGACGTGTCACCCTCGCAGGTGGTGTCGGTCGCAGCATCGCTGATCCCGTTCCTCGAACACGACGACGCCAACCGTGCCCTGATGGGCGCCAACATGCAGCGACAGGCCGTGCCTTGTCTGCGTGCGGAAAAGCCGCTGGTGGGAACCGGCATCGAGCGCACCGTCGCTGTGGACTCCGGAACCGCAGTCCAGGCATGGCGTGGCGGGCGCATCGACTACGTGGATGCTGCCCGTATCGTGGTACGCGTCAATGACGACGAGACCACTGCCGGAGAAGTCGGCGTGGATATCTATAATCTGACTAAATACACCCGTTCCAACCAGAATACCAACATCAACCAGCGTCCACTGGTCAAGGTGGGCGATGTGATTTCCCGGGGTGACGTGGTGGCAGATGGTGCTTCTACCGATATGGGCGAACTGGCACTCGGTCAGAACATGCTGGTCGCGTTCATGCCGTGGAACGGCTACAACTACGAAGATTCGATCCTGATTTCCGAGCGTGTCTCTGCCCAGGATCGATTCACCTCGATTCACATCGAAGAACTGACCGTTGCCGCACGCGATACCAAGCTGGGTGCAGAGGAAATTACCCGCGATATCCCTAATCTGGCCGAAGCTCAACTGGCCCGTCTGGATGAGTGCGGGATCGTGCATATCGGCGCGGAGGTCGCTGTAGGCGACGTGCTGGTCGGCAAGGTGACACCGAAAGGCGAGACCCAGTTGACTCCGGAAGAGAAATTGCTGCGTGCGATCTTTGGCGAGAAGGCTTCCGACGTGAAGGATACCAGTTTGCGTGTGCCGACCGGAAGCTCCGGAACTGTGATCGATGTGCAGGTGTTCACGCGAGAAGGATTACAACGCGACAAACGCGCACAGCAGATCATTGATGATGAACTGAATCGTTATAAGAAGGATCTGGTAGATCAGATGCGCATCGTCGAGGACGACGTTTTTGCGCGGCTGGAGAAGCTGTTGCATAACAAGGTGGCCAACGGGGGGCCGAAGAAGCTCGCCAAGGGTACGAAATTGAGCAAGGAATATCTGAGCAGTCTGGAACATCACCAGTGGTTCGATATCCGCGTTGCCAATGACGAAGTTGCTGCCCAGATGGAGCAGGTCAAGGAAGGCCTGGCGCAGAAGCGAGCCGAGTTCGATGCCGCTTTCGAGTTGAAGAAGAAGAAGCTGACACAGGGCGACGAACTGCAGGCGGGCGTGCAAAAGATGGTCAAGGTATATGTGGCGGTGAAACGCCGTCTGCAGCCGGGCGACAAGATGGCCGGGCGTCATGGCAACAAGGGCGTTGTATCGCGCATCGTGCCGGTGGAAGACATGCCTTACATGGCGGACGGCACTCCGGTGGACGTGGTGTTGAATCCTCTTGGCGTGCCTTCGCGCATGAACATCGGCCAGATCCTCGAGACGCATCTGGGATGGGCTGCCAAGGGCCTGGGCAAGAAGATCGACGAGATGCTGCAAACCAACGCCAAGATCACCGAGATGCGCAAACTGCTCAACAAGATCTACAACCATCACAATGGCCAAGCTGTAGACCTTGATTCTTTCAGCGACGACGAGATAATCGAATTGTGCCGCAACCTTACGGTGGGCGTGCCGTTTGCGACCCCTGTTTTCGACGGGGCCAGCGAAGAAGAGATCAAGTACATGCTCGAACTGGCGGATCTGCCGCTTTCCGGTCAGACAATATTGTACGACGGTCGTACCGGGGAGCCGTTCGATCGCCCTGTAACGGTTGGTTACAAACACATCCTTAAATTGCACCATCTGGTGGACGACAAGATGCATGCACGTTCGACCGGCCCTTACAGCCTGGTGACACAGCAGCCTCTGGGTGGCAAAGCGCAGTTCGGTGGCCAGCGTTTCGGTGAAATGGAAGTATGGGCGCTTGAGGCTTATGGCGCTGCGTACACCTTGCAGGAAATGCTCACGGTCAAATCGGATGACGTGGCCGGGCGTACCAAGGTTTATGAAAGTATCGTCAAGGGCGATCACAAGATCGATGCCGGAATGCCGGAATCCTTCAATGTGGTCATCAAGGAAATCCGTTCCCTGGCGATCGATATGGATCTGGTGCGCAACTAATAAAAGTATCCGGGCTCGAGGTTGGCTTGACACCATTTCTCGATACCGGCTTCACGGTTCTTAAGGAGTCTC
>QJWF01000084.1 GCA_003235435.1 Nitrosomonadales bacterium | reverse complement strand
GTGAGCGCGAGAAGATCATGACTGTATTGCGCGAGAAGACTGATGTTGATGCCCGCAAGATAGGCATAGAGGTGCTGGACGTCCGCTTGAAACGCGTCGATTTTCCGGTGGAGATCAGCGAGTCGGTGTATCGCCGCATGGATGCAGAACGCAAGCGTGTAGCCAATGAACTGCGCGCATCCGGTGCGGCCGAAGGCGAAAAGATCAAGGCCGATGCCGACAAACAGCGCGAAGTGATACTGGCACAAGCCTATCGCGAAGCGCAAACGACCAAGGGCGAGGGTGATGCCAAGGCGGCCGCGTTGTATGCTGCCGCTTTTGGAAAAAACCCAGAGTTTTATGCGTTTTACCGAAGTCTTGAAGCCTACAAGCAGAGCTTCAAGGACAAGAACGATGTGATGGTGATTGATCCGAGCTCGACATTTTTCAAGTACCTGAAGAGTTCCAGCGGGTCGGGCAGGTAGTGTGCTCGATTACTGGTTGCTCGGACTGGCCATGATGCTGGTGATTGAAGGAATGTGGCCGTTCATCATGCCCGGCTTGTGGCGAGAGACTTTTAGCAAGATGGTCAATTTGTCCGACGGACAATTGCGTTTCATCGGCATCACCGCGATGTTGTCAGGTTTATTATTGCTGTATTGGATCAAGTGATGGGCATCTCAAAAAATTCAAAGTTTGCCCAAATGCAAGGCGCGGGAGGAATTTTTCTGCGTCGCACATGGGTTATATGTAAGCAAGAAATTTCTTCCGCAACGCCGCAGTTTGGATGAAATCTGGATTTTATAGGTACCCATGATGCAAAATTGGTTGCTTCCAGAACACGTGGAAGACATGCTTCCCGATGAGGCGTGGCGCGTCGAACAGATGCGCTCGATGTTCCTCGACCTGATGCGCAAGTACGGCTATCAGCTTGTTTCTCCCCCAATGCTGGAATATTCGGAATCCCTGCTAATCGATGGCAGCGAGGACATGGATCTGCGCACTTTCAAGCTGGTCGACCAGTTGAGCGGGCGGACCCTGGCATTGCGCGCCGACATCACTCCGCAGGTTGCGCGTATCGATGCGCATCTGCTCAATCGCCAGGGGGTTACCAGGTTGTGCTATGCCGGCAGCGTGTTGCATACCCAGCCGGTCGGTTTGACGCGCACCCGCGAACTGTTGCAGATCGGCGCCGAGATGTACGGTCATGGCGGCCTGGAAAGCGACCTGGAGATCCAGCAACTGATGCTGCGATCGCTGGACTTGCTGGGTGTCAGGGATGTGCATCTGGATCTCGGCCATGTCGGTGTTTTCCGCGCCCTGGTCAGCCATGCCGGGCTTCACAGCGACCTCGAGAGCGAATTGTTCACCGCGTTGCAAAGCAAGGACAGTGCGGCTTTGCAGGCATTGACGCGGCCGCTGGAAGCGAATCCGCGCAACGCCCTGCTTGCCCTGCCCGCGTTGTATGGCGGCTGCGCCGATGTGTTGACGCGGGCGCGCAAGCTGCTGCCGAAGCACGCGGAGATCACCGCCGCGCTGGATGCATTACAAGCTGTTTCCGCCAAGTTGCAACCGCTGGTGTCCAGCGTCGGCATAGATCTCGCCGACCTGCGCGGCTATCACTATCACAGTGGCATGGTGTTCGCCGCTTACCATTCAGGAAGCCACGATGCGATCGCGCTGGGCGGTCGCTACGATGAACTCGGCAAGAGTTTCGGGCGTGCACGCGCTGCGACCGGATTCAGTATGGACCTGCGCCAGCTGTATCGCTTGTTGCCCGCTCGGCCGGCCGAATCGTGCGTGCTTGCTCCGCACAAAGACGATGCCGCATTGCACGACCAGATCGCAAAACTTCGCGCGGCGGGGGAGTCGGTGGTGGTCGACCTGCTCGGTGATGCTGCTTTGCGGGGAGAGTTGCAATGCGACCGGGAACTGGTGCTGCGCGACGGCGTGTGGATTGTGGATAAGTTAAGATAAATGCAATCTTGTAATTTTGGGTCAAATGCCTCTGGAAATCCGTTTTGCGGGAGGAAGCGCAAGAAGCCGCAAAGCGAATGACGAGGCATATCGAGTTGATAGACGAGGAATGAGCGAGCACGCGACGCTGCGATTCGCCCGCAAAACGAATTTACAGAGGTATTGATGGCTAAGAACGTAGTAGTAATCGGCACCCAATGGGGCGACGAGGGCAAAGGCAAGATCGTCGATTGGCTGACCCATCATTCGCAGGGCGTGGTGCGCTTCCAGGGTGGGCACAATGCCGGCCACACGCTGGTGATCGGCGGCAAGAAAACAGTGTTACACCTGATCCCCTCGGGCATACTGCGCGACCATGTGATGTGCTATATCGGCAACGGCGTGGTCCTGTCGCCGCAAGCCTTGCTCAAGGAAATGGACGAGCTAAAAGCTGCGGGTATCGACGTTTACAGCCGCCTGAAAATCTCCGAAGCCTGCCCATTGATCCTGCCCTACCACGAAGCGCTCGACAAGGCGCGCGAGCTGGCCAAAGGCGCTGCCAAGATCGGCACCACCGGGCGCGGTATCGGCCCGGCCTACGAGGACAAGGTAGCGCGCCGCGCGATACGCCTGCAGGATATATTCTTCCGCGAACGCTTTGCCGCCAAGCTGGGCGAAGTGCTGGACTATCATAACTACGTGTTGAAGAATTATTTCCACGCCGATGCGGTCGACTTCCAGAGGACGCTGGACGAAACACTGGCACTGGCCGAGCGCATCAAACCGCTGGTAATGGACGTGCCGCGCGCGCTTTATGATGCCAATCAGGCGGGCAAGAGCCTGCTGTTCGAGGGCGCGCAGGGTGCTTTACTGGACATCGACCATGGCACATATCCATTCGTCACATCGAGCAACTGTATCGCCGGCGCTGCCTGTGCCGGGGCAGGGGTCGGGCCGCAGATGCTGGATTATGTGCTGGGCATCACCAAGGCGTACACCACGCGCGTCGGGTCCGGTCCTTTCCCCACAGAACTTTATGATGCGGAGGACAAGCAGGACCCGACCGGCAAGCATCTTGCGGTGAAGGGACATGAATTCGGTTCCACCACCGGGCGTGCGCGCCGCTGCGGTTGGTTTGATGCCGCGGCACTCAAGCGCTCGATCCAGATCAATGGCGTGTCAGGGCTGTGCATCACCAAGCTGGATGTGATGGATGGCATGGAAACCGTTCAACTCGGCGTGGGTTACCGCATCAATGGCGTGGAGAGCGATATCATGCCGGCCGGCGCGGATGCCTTGACGGATTGCCAGGCGGTCTACGAAGAGATGCCCGGTTGGCGTGAGAGCACGCTGGGTGTGCAACGCTATGAAGAACTGCCGAAGGCGGCGCGCGACTACCTGGAACGCATAGCCGAAGTATGCGGCGTGCCGATCGACATGGTTTCGACAGGACCGGATCGCGACGAGACCATCGTGCTGCGTCATCCCTTCAAATAGCGTTTGGATTTTATGGAAGTGCAAATGGCATAGTGCTTGTTTCGCACTGCGTTATTGTTTTTAAACACATAGTCCCGTTTCGGCACGTAAATAGTGAAATGGCCCGCATGTGCGAGCCAATTATCGTTTGGTGCCCAGAAGAGGACTCGAACCTCCACACCTTGCGGCACACGGACCTGAACCGTGCGCGTCTACCAATTCCGCCATCTGGGCTTTTTGATGAAGGCGCGCAATTTAATTGTTAAAGGATGCATTGTCAATGAAAAAGAGAAATAAGAATAACATACGAATGCAAGATCCGTTTCTGGAACGCGAACGCGAGAAATATGAAAACCCGCTGCCCAGCCGCGAATTCATCATGCAGATACTCACCGAGCAGGGCGCGCCGGTGACCGATGAAGAGTTGCTGGGAATGTTGCGTATCGAGGAACATGAAGAAGATGCGTTCTCGCGCCGGCTGCATGCGATGGAGCGCGACGGGCAGATCATGCGCAATCGCAAGGGGTCGATCTGCATGGTGGACAAGCTCGACCTCATCAAGGGCAAGGTGCAGGGACACCCGGACGGATTCGGCTTCCTGATCCCCGAGGACGGCAGACCGGACATGTTCCTCAGCGAGAAGGAGATGCACAAGGTTTTGCACGGTGACGTGGTGATGGTGCGGCAGTCCGGCGTCGACCGGCGCGGCCGTCCCGAGGCCAAGATCGTCGAGGTGCTGGAGCGCGCCAACAATCGTGTGGTCGGCCGTATGTACGAAGAGCACGGTATCAACTTCGTCGTCGCGGAGAACCGCCGAATATCCCAGGACATCCTGGTCGCGCCGGGCGAATCCGGAGCGGCCAAGACAGGACAAGTGGTGGTGCTGGAGATCCTGCAGCAGCCCGACAAGCATGCTCAGCCGATCGGGCGCATCGTCGAGGTGCTGGGCAATTATGCCGATCCCGGCATGGAGATCGAGATCGCGTTGCGCAAGCACGACCTGCCGTACGAATTTCCCAGGGACGCCGAAAAGCAGGCCATATCGATTGCGCCTGTCGTCTCTGCGGAAGACTGGGCCGGGCGCGAGGATATCCGCAACCTGCCGCTGGTCACGATAGACGGCGAGGCCGCGCGCGATTTTGACGATGCGGTGTATTGCACCCCTGAAAAGGGTGGCTACCGCCTGGTGGTGGCGATCGCCGATGTCAGCCACTATGTGAAGACAGGTGATCCGCTTGACCGCGAGGCGATCCAGCGCGGCAACTCGGTATATTTCCCGAGGCGCGTGATTCCGATGCTGCCGGAGGAATTGTCCAACGGCCTGTGCTCATTGAACCCGAAAGTGGACCGGCTGTGCATGGTGTGCGACATGCACATCAGCAGCAGCGGCAATATCGGGAAATATCGCTTCTATCCGTCGGTGATGCATTCGCAGGCGCGGCTGACCTACACGCAGGTTGCGGCGATGCTGGCGGAACCGGACGGCAAGCTGTCCAAAAGTAATGCTGTCATTGTGCCGTATCTGCTGAACCTCCATGCCTTGTTCCTGAAGCTGTTGCATGCGCGCGCGAAACGCGGCGCGATCGATTTCGAAACCGTCGAGACACAGATGATCTTCACCGGCCAGGGCAAGATCGAGCGCATCGTGCCGGTGGTGCGCAACGATGCGCACAGACTGATCGAGGAGTGCATGCTGGCGGCGAACGTGTGCGCCGCGGATTACCTTCACGAGCACGGGCACACCGTGCTGTATCGCATACACGAGGGGCCGACGCCGGAGAAACTGGAAGCGCTGCGCGAATTTATGAAGGAATTCGGCCTGCAACTCGGCGGCGGCGACGATCCGCAGGCATCGGACTATTCGAAATTGCTCAAGCGCATCAGGGGGCGCCCGGATGCGGGCCTGCTGCAGATGGTGATGCTGCGTTCGCTGCGCCAAGCCAGATACGAGCCGGAAAATGTCGGCCATTTCGGGCTGGGCTATGAAGCATACACGCATTTCACCTCGCCGATACGCCGCTATCCCGACCTGCTGGTGCATCGCGCCATCAAGGCGGTGCTGCACGGCAGGAAGTACAAACCCGCGCAGAAATGGGGCGAACTGGGCGTGCATTGCTCGATGACCGAGCGCCGTGCCGACGATGCGACCCGTGATGTCGAAGCCTGGCTGAAATGTTTCTATATGCGCGACCATCTCGGCAGCGATTTCATCGGGTCGGTTTCTTCGGTGACCAGCTTCGGCATGTTCGTCTCGTTGGACGATCTGTATGTCGAGGGACTGGTGCACATCTCGGAACTGGGCAAGGATTATTTCCACTTCGATGCGACCAGGCACCAGTTGCTGGGCGAGCGCACCGGACAACGCTACCGCCTCGGCGACCGCGTTCGAGTGCGCGTGGTCAAGGTTGACATGGAAAGCACCAAAATCGATTTCGTTCTGCATGGAATCGTCGAAGAAGCCAGGCAGGTTCATTCGTCCAGGGAAGGCAAGCGATCTGCCGGAAACAGGAAAGCGGACACAGCAGAAACCTCCGCGAAGAAATCTGGAGGAAAAAAACGCCGTGGCTGACTTGCGACTGATCTACGGCTTCCACGCGGTCACCTCGCGCATCCGCCAGAATCCTGACGGCGTGCTGGAAGTCTATCTGCAGGCGCAGCGCCATGATCCGCGCATGCGCGAGCTGATCAAGCTGGCCGAGACCAGCGGCGTGCGGGTGATTCCGGTGGATGCGAAACGCCTCGACGGCATGGCGGGCAGCGGCAGGCACCAGGGTGTCGCGGCGCGGGTCGATGCGTCGCGCCGCGTGCAGCATCTGGAAGACGTGCTGGATACGATCGAGGAGCCGCCGTTGCTGCTGGTGCTGGACGGAGTGCAGGACCCGCACAATCTCGGCGCATGCCTGCGCAGTGCCGATGCGTTCGGCGTGCATGCGGTGATCGCGCCCAAAGACCGCGCGGTCGGCATAACCGCCACGGTGGAGAAGGTCGCCTGCGGCGCGGCGGAGACCGTGCCCTACATCACCGTCACCAACCTTGCACGCACACTGCGCGAGATCAAGGAGCGCGACATCTGGGTGGTCGGCGCGGACGGCGCAGCAGAAAGCGATCTCAACAGTTTCAAACATGCCGGCCCGCTGGCCTGGGTGCTGGGGGCAGAGGGCGAAGGTCTGCGCCGATTGACGCGCGAGACCTGCGACGAACTGGTACGCATTCCGATGCTGGGCAGCGTGGAAAGCCTGAACGTTTCGGTCAGCGCCGGCATCTGCCTGTTCGAGGCGAGGCGGCAGAGGAAGTCAGGCGTCTGACCTGCAGGATGTTCAATAAAATCCTGTTAACGACAAGCCAAAAGGCACCGCACTTGTGCGGTTGTTATTGAGCGACTTGTCGGGCGCATAGCGTTGATCACTTCTCCATTTTCCCGCGCGACACAGCTATCGCCGGTGAATGCGCCAATGTTTGGAAAATTACGCAATATCGTTCAGTCAGCTTTTGGAGCGTGGCCAACTGCTCTTCAGGAGCATCGCTATCCAACAAAAAGGATAGCCGAATGTTCTGAAATCCAACGGGTGTTTCCTTTGAAACTCCCAGTGTTCCCCTGAAATCGAGGTCACCTTCCGCTTGCACTACAGCATCTCGAATCGTTATTCCCAACGCCGTTGCAACAGCATTTAACGTAACTCCGGCACAGGCCACCAAGGCTTCAAGGAGCATATCGCCAGAACAGGCACTTAATCCGCTGCCTCCGGTCGCTGGATGCAAACCCGCTGTCACTAAGGCCTTGCCGGTTTCTACGCTACAAGTGACTCCTTCCCCGATATGCCCGCTTGCGCGCAGAGTTACCAATGCGGACTCGGGTGATTTTCGATATTGTTCCTTCAGTGGCGCCTGAACTGCACGCAGTTCGTCTATATTCATTATGAAATCCTCAACACCAATTCTTGCGCACAGCGAAAATAGTTAAGCGGCAACCCCCCTGAACTAACGCTCGGCGAAAGTGGTTGCGGTTTGAGTTTGGTAGGTGCTGTAACGCGAGCATGAGCAATGGCCTCCGGATAGTCCGCAATGATTCTATTCAAGGCCGCGATAACAGGCAATGTTAAATGACTGATTGACCCGGGCTGGTTCGGACCTGGCTTTGCAGCGCTGCTCACGTACCCTTACAGGATAGCCGAGCAAGGCTCATCTTGAAACTTGATGCTCCCACCCCCATCATCAATAAATATAGAATGCTCGCAGCGCTTGATGCACCTCGTTTGGTATTACATGTC
>QJWF01000022.1 GCA_003235435.1 Nitrosomonadales bacterium | reverse complement strand
TCCCCGACAATTCAATCGCTCAAACCGGGATATCGAGGGGGAAGGTGTCCATACGACAACGCATCATCCCGGAAAGGGCCATAACTTGTCAATTTTACGCAGCTCAGGATTGAACATCCGCAAAGTATTTGACCACATCCTCCCTGCGCAACCCTGCGTGCTGTGCGGCAAAATGGATAATGACGGACTTTGGTGTCGTGCCTGTGATCGGGACCTCCCCTATCTGGATATGCCTCGCTGCCCTGTATGCGCCTTGCCAACGCCTGCAGGAGAGATATGCGGACAATGTCTGAAACATCCGCCATTGTTCACGAACACCTTTGCGGTATTCGGCTACGCCTTCCCGCTGGACAAACTTATCCAGGCGATGAAGTATGGCGGGCAACTTGCCTTGGCGCATGCTTTTGCAAAAAAGATGGCGCAAGATATCGACACCGATTCATTGCCCGACTGTCTGATTCCGATGCCTTTACATCCAGCAAAACTGCGCGAGCGTGGATTCAATCAATCGTTGTTGCTAGCTGAGAAAATCGCGCATTACCATGATCTGAAGTTGTTGCCCGATTCATGCCGGCGTGTGCGCGACACACCGCCGCAATCCTCTTTGCCATGGAAGGAGCGCAAAAAAAACGTACGCAACGCGTTTCACTGCGATGTCAACTTGACCGGCATGAAAGTGGCGCTGGTTGATGATGTGCTGACTACGGGAGCCAGCATGGATGCGCTGGCCGTTGCGGCCAAGCAGCAAGGCGCTACCGAAATCGGCGCGTGGGTGGTGGCGCGAACGCTGCCTCATTTATAAAACAGAAACCGGATACCCTGTTTTGATTTATCCGCAACGAAACCGGTCGGGAATTAATTCTTGCCAATGATTCCAAGGGTCCGTGTATAACCCCGATCGATGCTTTCCAGCAATTGGCCTTCGGTTACAACCACCACATCAATTCCGCTTTTCAATATACGAGCAATTTCATCGGCAGCCGTTTCATCGGTCGGATCGGCCATCCCGACCAGTATCACCCCATCGCGCTCTTCCAGCAGAATCGCCTGATACTGTCGCGCCTGACTTTCCGAAAGCAACCTCACCAGTTCGTGTTTGAGGTGATAATTCTTGAGGTTGACGTAAGGAATTCCAAGTTGTTTGGCGAGAGTCTCGGAAATATCCTCCTCCGTAACGAAGGCATTGTTCACCAGGATTCTGCCCAGCCTGAGCTTAACTTGCATTTGCTGTTCAAGCGCCAACGCGAGCTGGTTCTCTGCAATAAGGCCCTGCTGAAGCAGCAAGTCACCCAGGCGAATCTTTGCCGAACGCGTCATAATCCATACCCTATCACGGTTATTACGGGCTAATGGTGCGAAAGTTAGCCGTTTTCCAGGCTAATAGCAAGAACAAGCGAACTTATATGTTTCACGTAATCCTTTATCAACCCGAAATACCGCCGAACACCGGCAACATCATCCGGCTGTGCGCCAACACCGGAAGCCGGTTGCACCTGATCGAACCGCTGGGATTTTCACTGGAGGACAAACAGCTGGTACGCGCTGGCCTGGATTATCACGAGTTCGCAACGCTGCTAGTCCACAAAACGTTGCAGCACTGCCTGGAATCATTTGACCCGTCGCGCGTGTTCGCGCTCACCACGAAGGGCTCGCATACTTTTCACCAGATGCAATACAGGCCAGGTGATGCATTCCTGTTCGGTCCGGAAAGCCGCGGATTGCCTAACGAAGTGCTTGACCAGTTTGATGCCAGCCAATGTCTGCGCCTGCCGATGCTACCGGACAATCGCAGCCTGAATCTGTCCAACACCGTTGCAGTTGTCGTATACGAAGCGTGGCGGCAATGCGGATTCGCGCATGCGATAGCATAACATTGCTGGAGCTGGCGCCCTTAACCCGTATTTTTGAGGAACATCTCAAGCAAATCGTTCAAAAAGCGCCGCCCCACCGTGGTCGGAGTGATGCGCTTATGTGTCATGGACAACAACCCCTTCTTCTCTGCCGCGGCCAGTTCGTTCTGGATCGTTAGCAGCGACAAACTGGTGCGTTCCTGAAACAACACGCTGTCGAAACCGTCATTAAGACGCAGCGCGTTCATCATGAACTCGAATGGAAGTTCTCCGGGGAGTACCTGATTTTCAAACTGTATCGGCGCGGCCCGCGCTACTTGCTGCATATATGCCTTGGGGTGCCTGTAGCGCACCTGGCGCACAATCTTGTCGGGAAAACTCAGCTTGCTGTGCGCGCCAGCACCTATGCCCAGATAGTCGCCGAACATCCAGTAATTGAGGTTGTGTCGGGCGCGCCGTTTGGGCTTGGCAAAAGCGGATGTTTCGTAATGCTGATATGCTTGTTCCTCAAGAATCTCTTCTACGCGCTTCTGCATGTCGCTACTGGTTTCGTCATCAGGCAGCACCGGTGGGTTGCGGTGGAACAGCGTGTTCGGCTCCAGCGTCAGGTGATAACAGGACAGATGCTGCGGCGAATAAGCCAATGCGCTTCGAACATCCTGCAACGCCTCTACCAAAGTCTGCTTTGGAAGCGCGTACATAAGATCGAGATTGATATTCTCGAAATGCTGTTGCGCGATTTCGATTGCTCGTCTGGCTTCGGATTCCGTGTGTATGCGTCCCAGTAGCCGCAGATGAGCGTCATTGAAACTCTGGATTCCCAGCGACAATCGATTCACTCCCGCCTCGCGATAGGCCGAGAAACGGGCCGCCTCGACCGTACCGGGATTCGCTTCCAACGTGATCTCGGCATTGATATCAAGCGGCAGAAGCATGCGCACGTTGCGCATGATTTCCTCTATGCTCTCGCCGCTGAAAATACTGGGTGTTCCGCCGCCGAAAAAAACCGTGAATACCGTGCGCCCCCAGATCAGCGGCAAAGCCAGTTCAAGATCGCGGATCAACGCAGATACGTATTCCCGCTCGGAATAGAAACCGCGTGCCTCGTGCGAATTAAAATCGCAATATGGGCATTTGCGCACGCACCACGGGATGTGGATGTACAACGACAGAGGCGGCAATGCCCGAAGAGCCACTTTTTGAGATTCAAGGCCCGGGAAATGCAGGGTATGGCTGGTCATGATAGTAGTATGAAGGGAGTTTCGGGGTGCGGTTCCGCAAACGGAGCCGGCCGGCTGATTGTCAATTCCCGTGGAAACAAGTGTCCAGCCCGATGATTGTTGACTTACAATACTAGATGGCAAAGTTTACCGCACATATGATTCGCTAGCACTTTATACGGATTAACTACAAAAGGCTGACAACATGATTCTTTCCCCCGAGATACTCAAAGTTCTGGAATCAGCGCCCTTGTTCCTCGGGATACCCAATCAGTTGCTTGCTGGACAACTAAGCGAATCCAGATTGCATACCCTGCCCGCCGGACAGGTCCTGCTTGTTCCGAACCAGCCCAACAATACGATCTACATAATACTTTCAGGCCGACTGCGCATCCAAACCCAGGAATCCTCTGACGAGCCGATCGCGATTCTGGGCGAGGGTGAATGTGTCGGCGAAATGTCCATGCTGGGAAGCGAGCCTGTATCTGCGTATGTTCTGGCCGCCACAGACTGCAGGCTGCTTGCCATCGACCATGCCGCAATGTGGGAGCTGATCAACAGCTCCCATGCTGCCGCTCACAACATGCTGAACATATTGACCAGGCGCATACGCAATACCAACGAGATTGCGGCGGAAAGCCTTGAACACCAGCAAGGATATTCAGGGAATTCGATGGTTGACGAGTTGACCGGCCTTTACAATCAGCGCTGGACAAAGGAAAAATTCGAGCGCCATCTTCGCCGCGGCATCGTTGGTAACAAACCTAGCTGCCTGTTGCTGCTGGAGATGGATCATCTGAAGGAATTTTCCATGAATCACGGTCAACTTGGGGGTGATCAGGCGCTGCGAGACATCGCTTACACGGCACTTTCCTGTCTGCGCCCGGACGACCAGGCGGGACGTCACAGCGGCGAGAAATTCGCGATCTTTCTGCCAAATACATCCCTTCATGATGCTTGCGCTGCAGCGGAAAGGCTGAAGATGAATATCAGCCGTTCTCCGGTGGTGCTGCCCAACGGGGATGCCTTGCCCTCAATCACAGTGTCAATAGGTGTCAGCCAGGCGCGCGCAGACGATACATTGGTAAGCCTGTTCGATCGTGCCGAAGATGCCCTGCAATCTGCCAGGGACGATGGCGGAAACAATGTGAAGTCGGAGAATTAACAAGCGGCAGCGACATCCGCCCCATTTGTGCCTTACTCCTGCATCATTTTCATTTTTTCCAGCAACACCTTCAAAGCCATGCCGCGATGACTGATCTCATGTTTCTGTTCGCGCTCCAGTTGAGCACTGGTCTTGCCGAGCTGCGGCAGCCAAAACAGCGGGTCATACCCAAAACCGCCGTTGCCGGCGGGTTGCAGGGCGATTTCGCCGTGCCATTCGCCTTCCGCGATCAGCGGTTGCGGGTCGCCGGCATGATGAAGCAGCACCAGAACGCAATAGTAATGTGCGCGGCGGTCGGTCACGCCTGACATCACTTGCAACAGCCTTTCGTTGTTGCGTTCATCCGATCTGGGGTTATCTCCGGCATAGCGCGCGGATAGCACGCCGGGTGCGCCGCCCAGCGCGGTGACGCAGATACCCGAATCGTCAGCCAGCGCGGGCAGACCGCTCAGCCGGTTGACATGGTGCGCCTTGGCAAGAGCGTTTTCGATGAAAGTGGAGTGTGGCTCTTCCGCCTCCCCAATACCGAGTTGCGATTGGGTCAGCACTTCTATTCCGAACGGCTGCAACAAGAACTGGAATTCGCTCTGCTTCCCGGGATTGCCGGAAGCAATGACGATTTTTTTCATGGTCAAGCTACCCTTTTCCCGCTATCCCTTTCCTCCAAACCAGGAGGAGAATTGTAATTTAATCTGCCTCCAGCGCTTCCCGTTGCATTGCGATCAATTCCGCAATCCCGCCTTTCGCCAGTTCCAATAGGATATCCATCTCCTCGCGGCTGAAAGGATGCCCTTCCGCAGTGCCCTGCACTTCGACAAAATGTCCGCTGCCCAGCATCACTACATTCATGTCGGTATCGCACTCGGAATCCTCAAGGTAATCCAGATCCAGCAAAGGGGTGTCCTTGTGGATCCCGACCGAGATCGCGGCGACATAATCCTTGAGCGGGGATTCAGTGATCATTCCACGGCTGAGCAATTCACGGACCGCATCGTAAAGCGCGACAAACGCGCCGGTGATGCTGGCGGTGCGAGTGCCGCCGTCGGCTTGGATCACGTCGCAATCGATCTGGATGGTGCGCTCTCCCAGTTTTTTCAGATCGACCACCGCGCGAAGGCTGCGCCCGATCAGCCTCTGGATTTCCTGGGTGCGTCCGGATTGCTTGCCCTTGGAAGCTTCGCGGCTCATGCGCTCGCCGGTGGAGCGCGGCAACATGCCGTATTCCGCGGTGACCCAGCCCTCCCCGCTGCCCTTTTTATGCGCGGGTACACGCTCCTCGACGCTGGCTGTGCAGATAACCCTGGTGTCGCCGCACTCGATCTGCACTGAACCTTCGGCATGTCTAATATAGTTTCGGGTGATTCGTATATCGCGCAACTGGTTGGGTAATCTTTTACCGTAACGCATGATTGAAATCCTGGAGAATGAAGGTTGAGGCTTGGAAGGATTATTAATAATACTATGCAATTTTCAATATATGGGAAACCGGCTTCACGGTCTCGTGAGCAGTCTCGTCGCGACCCCATCGCATCGCCAGTCCGGTAACATTGTCCGAATGCCCGCTTTCGCGCTCCAGCGCCTGTTCGACAAGACCATCCAGCACTTCGGTCACTGGACGAGAAACAAAAGACTCAACCAATTCCTGGTCAGTGAAAGGCGCCCACAGACCATCGCTGCCGAGCAGCACGACATCTCCGGACTTCAGTGCGACCGGTCCGCCAGGCTCCATGTAATAAATTTCGTCGCTGCCGCCCAGACAATTGGTTATCTGGTTGCGATGCGGATGGACGCGGGCTTCTGCAGCATTGATCACGCCGGACTCCAGCCACTGTGATACCACCGAATGATCATACGTCCTGGTCAACACTCTCCCATCGCGCAGCAAATAGAGACGCGAGTCACCGGCGAACCCCCAATACAATTTGTCATCCTGTATCAACGCAGCCACACATGTCGAACCCGGGAATCCGCCCAAGCCCATCTGGTGTGAAAAATCCACGATGCGCTCGTGCGCGTTCCTCATGGTGTCACCGAGGAATTTCATCGGGTCGTCAATAGGATGTTGCGCCTGCTGGTCAAAGATTTCGGAAAATGTTTCGACGATCGCCCCCGCTGCCAACTCTCCTTTCAAGTGCCCCCCCATGCCGTCTGCCAACACCATTAGCAGCGCGTAGTTGCTGTATGCGTAAGAGACTCGATCCTGATTGAATTTGCGGTTGCCTATGTGACTTGCCTGGTGTATCGAGAAGTTCATGATGCGCGGATTTCTTCCATTAATTTCATAGAGTGCAATCGTAATATAATGCGGCGCTCCAGCACAGCTTTTTTTCAAAGGCCCTTTAACATGATACTGAGCATGACAGGATATGCCACTGCCAGCACCGAGCTCGAAAGCTGCTCTTTGACACTGGAACTGCGCTCCGTCAATCATCGCTATCTGGACATCCAGTTGCGCATGGCAGACGAGCTGCGCGGTTTCGAAAACATGTTGCGTGAAGCTATAACGTCTCGTTTACAGCGCGGCAAAGTCGAGTGCCGTATCAACTATGTCGCGAGATCCGTCCAAAGCAAAGCATCACTGAATCGCGACGTTCTGCAACAACTGGCCGCATGGAACACCGAGGTGCAGACCATGCTGCCCGGTGCAAGATCGCTGACGGTGTCCGATGTGTTGCACTGGAACGGCATACTGGAAACCGCCAGTGTCTCAACCGATGAACTGCAATCCAGCCTGTCTGGCCTGATGCAGACAGCGTTGCAGGAGCTCTCCTCAGCCAGGGCACGCGAGGGAGAAAAGCTCAAGGCATTTCTTCTGCAACGCTTGGAAAAGATCGAATCGCTGCGAGAAAGTGTGATTCCCCATGTGCCCGCCGCAATCGCTGCGTATGAACAAAAGCTCGGTGCGCGTCTGTGCGAGGCGCTGCAGAATGCTCAGATTCAGGAAATTTTGGAAGAACGCATCCGACAGGAAATAACCTTATTCGCGGGCAAGATCGACGTTGACGAGGAGTTATCCAGACTTGGCAGCCATCTGTCAGAGATGCGACGCATACTCGATATTGGCGGCGCGGTGGGCAAGCGGCTGGATTTTTTGATGCAGGAACTGAACCGCGAAGCCAACACGCTGGGCTCGAAATCGGTAGACGCGGAAGTATCCCGCAGCGCGATGGAAATGAAGATACTGATCGAGCAGATGCGCGAGCAGATTCAAAACATCGAATAAAGCCTGTCCCGATACGGGCAATTATTCAGAATACGCGGTTTCCGAATTGAAATCCGGACCCTATAATAAAACGAACAGCGAAAAAATCCGTACGCCTGCTGTTTGACGAATAAATCCTAATCTCCACATAGGTGCCTTAATCATGTCAGGAAATCTGTTTATCATCAGTGCGCCATCGGGCGCGGGAAAAACCAGCCTGGTGCAAGCCCTGCTCAACATCAATCCGCAAATCGACATGTCGGTATCCTACACCACACGCGATCCCCGCCCCGGAGAACATGACGG
>QJWF01000248.1 GCA_003235435.1 Nitrosomonadales bacterium | reverse complement strand
ACTTTACGCCGCGCCGATTTGATTCTGCTGCTTTTGGATGCAAGTCAAGGGATAACATTACAGGATAAGGCGATAATCAAAGATCTGCCTGATGGTATTCCGCAGTTGCTGGTTCTTAACAAAAGCGATCTTGTTCAGAGAGAAATTCCTGATTTGCAAGGTATGGAGAAATCTGTGAAGGTGTCTGCCAAAACAGGCGAGGGAATCGAAGAATTGCGCGGCAAGATGTTGGAAGCTGTGGGTTGGCGCGACCAGGAGGGCGGTGTATTCATTGCTAGAGAGCGTCATTTGCGTTCCCTAACTCAGGCACAAAACCATTTGAACGAGGCACATACAGTATTGACCCAGGCAGAACTATTCGCCGAGGAACTGCGTTTGGCACAGGGCGCATTAAATGAAATCACCGGTGAATTCACACCGGACGATTTACTAGGTGAAATATTCTCCCGGTTTTGCATAGGCAAATAGCCGGCGTTGTTTCACGTGAAACAAGGTTGTTGGGATTATGGATTAGCTGGGGTATGATGCGCGTCGTTTTCAAAGCGGCTGCCAGATGAAGTTTCCTGAGATATTTGATGTGATCGTGGTTGGCGGGGGGCATGCCGGCACCGAGGCGGCCTTAGCCAGCGCACGTGCGGGTTGCAGGACTTTGCTGTTGAGTCACAATATTGAGACGCTGGGGCAGATGTCTTGCAATCCGTCCATCGGCGGGATAGGCAAGGGGCATTTGGTCAAGGAGGTCGATGCACTCGGCGGAGCGATGGCTGCAGCCACTGACGAAAGCGGCATCCAGTTTCGTGTCCTGAATTCCAGCAAAGGCCCTGCGGTACGTGCCACACGTGCGCAGGCAGACCGTCTGCTCTACAAACAGGCGGTCCGAACCCGGTTGGAAAATCAGCGCAATCTCTGGCTGTTCCAACAGGCAGTGGATGATCTGCTTGTCGAACAGGATCGGGTGAGCGGGGTAGTCACTCAGCTTGGCGTGCGATTTATAACGAAAACCGTGGTGTTAACGACGGGTACATTTTTGTCCGGTTTGATACATGTGGGGCAATCTAATTATCAGGCAGGTCGTGCAGGAGACCCTCCATCTGTGAGTCTGGCGCATCGCTTGCGCGAACTGAAGCTGCCGGTGGGGCGACTGAAGACCGGCACGCCACCACGTATAGATGGACGAACTATCGATTATTCGGTGATACAGGTACAGCCGGGCGATGATCCTGTGCCGGTGTTCTCGTTTATGGGTAAAGTCGCGCAGCATCCGGAACAACTGCCTTGCTGGATCACCGAAACCAATCAGCGTACCCATGACATCATACGCGGAGGACTGGACCGCTCACCTTTGTTCACAGGAGTAATAGCAGGTGTCGGGCCGCGCTACTGTCCGTCCATCGAAGACAAAATCACGCGTTTTTCAGACAAATCATCTCACCAGATATTTCTTGAGCCGGAAGGTTTGACCACTCACGAGGTTTATCCCAACGGAATTTCAACTAGCCTTCCTTTTGACGTGCAAATTGCTCTGGTTCGGTCCATCAGGGGCCTGGAAAATGCCCACATCCTGCGTCCCGGTTATGCGATCGAATACGATTATTTCAATCCATGCGAATTGAAAAGCTCGTTGGAAACCAAGGCGATCCGCGGGTTGTTTTTTGCCGGTCAAATCAATGGAACAACCGGATATGAGGAGGCCGCCGCACAGGGATTGCTAGCTGGTGTCAATGCTGCTTTGCAGGTACGTGAACAGGAGGCATGGTGTCCACGCCGTGATGAAGCGTATATGGGGGTTCTAGTGGATGATTTGATTACTCAGGGTGTTACGGAACCCTACCGAATGTTCACCAGTCGTGCCGAATACCGCTTGCAATTGCGCGAAGACAACGCAGATTTGAGATTGACCGAGACGGGACGCAGGCTGGGTATCGTCGATGACGCACGTTGGAAAGCGTTTGAGCAAAAGCGCGAGGCGATAGCCCGCGAGCAGGAACGTTTGCGCGCAACCTGGGTAAACCCCCGCAATTTGCCAGCGCAGGAAGCAGTACGAGTGCTTGGAAAACCGATAGAACGTGAATACACGTTGCATGAGTTGTTGTGCCGGCCCGACGTAAGTTATGTCAGCCTGATGACTTTGCCATGTGCTGGAGTTGGCGTGGTTGATACACAGATTTCCGAGCAGGTTGAGACTCAGGCTAAATATCATGGGTATATAGAGCGACAACATGATGAGATCGGGCGAAGTGAACAATTCGAGGCGTTGTTATTGCCAAGGGATATAAATTACCTGGAGGTGCGCGGGCTGTCGGCCGAAGTGCAACAGAAGCTCAATCTGCATAAACCGGAGAACATAGGACAGGCATCTCGAATTTCGGGTGTTACCCCGGCGGCGATTTCGCTGTTGTTGGTACATTTGAAGCGTGGTTTTCGCGACAACCAATTGACGCAGAAGCGCGCGTGAATTTGTCTGAGGATTTGCAGCATGGCTGCGAACAAATGGGAATTGCGCTTAGTAAGGAAGCACAACGCGCTTTGCTTGAATATGTAGCATTACTGCATAAATGGAACAAGGTCTATAACCTGACAGCAATCCATGATCCGCAGCAAATGGTAAGCAATCACTTGCTTGATAGCCTCGCAGTCATGCCATATTTGTGGCCCGGACGATGGCTGGATGTTGGTAGCGGTGCTGGTTTGCCCGGAGTGGTTTTGGCGGTAGCTCAACCCTCCTGGCAGTTCGTTTTGCTGGACAGCAACAGCAAGAAAACCAGTTTTTTGCAGCAAGTGATCATTGAATTGGGGCTGCGCAACGCTGTTGTGTGCTGCTCGCGTGTTGAAAAGTGGAAGTCTACGGAGCGGTTCAACGGAATCATTTCGCGTGCCTTTAGCGGGCTTAGTGAGTTTATTGAAAAAACGCGTCATTTGATGGATGAACAGGGACGGTGGGCGGCGATGAAAGGTATAGCGGAACGAGAGTTGGCGAATATTCCGCATGAATGCCGCGTGGAGCGTGTCATAGCGTTACAGGTGCCTGGATTGTGTGCGGCACGCAGTTTGATATTGGGTAATTGCAAGGGGCTCGCAAGGACATGATGAAAATATTGGCAATAACCAATCAGAAGGGCGGCGTAGGGAAAACCACGACCAGCGTGAATCTGGCGGCAAGTCTCGCTGCGGCAAAACAGCGCGTGCTGCTGGTCGACCTGGATCCGCAGGGTAATGCCACCATGGGGAGTGGTATCGACAAGCGCGATTTGCAGGCCAGTGTTTATGAAGTCCTTCTCGGCAGCAAGACAATACCTGAAACGCGCATACATGCAGAAGCCGGGAAATACGATTTGCTGCCCGCCAACCGGGATCTCGCCGGGGCAGAGATAGAGTTGGTAGACATGGCAAACCGCGAAACGAGACTGCGTGATGCATTGCAAACAGTGACTTTAGACTATGACTTCGTGTTGATCGATTGCCCGCCGGCGCTGAACCTATTGACACTAAACGGCTTGTGCGCTGCCAAATCGGTGATGATCCCGATGCAATGCGAATATTACGCGCTTGAAGGATTGAGCGATCTGGTGAACACGATACGCAAGGTGCGCGCAAACTTGAATCCCGAATTGGAAATAGAAGGCCTGTTGCGCACCATGTTCGATCCGCGCAACGCATTGGCGCTGCAAGTTTCGGAACAATTGCTGGAGCATTTCGGCAACAAGGTCTATCGTACCCTGATTCCACGCAATGTCCGTTTGGCAGAAGCACCCAGCTATGGAGTGCCGGTGATGTATCACGACAAGTTATCAAAGGGAACGCAGGCATATCTAGCTTTGGCCGGAGAGCTATTGAACAACTCGGCACAGCCTGCTGCAACAGTATAAAGAGGTCAAGGATGGCAAAGCTACACAAAGGATTGGGTCGTGGTCTGGACGCGTTGTTGTCTGGCGGCAACAGCGAAAAGGACGAAGTGATGCGTGAATTGAAGGTTACATTGCTCAAGCCGGGAAAATATCAGCCTCGTTCGCAAATGGACGAAGCATCTCTCAATGATCTTGCGGCCTCGATCAAAGCCCAGGGAATCATGCAGCCGATCCTCGTGCGGCAGCTTAAGGATAATAGCTATGAAATCATCGCCGGAGAAAGACGCTGGCGTGCAGCACAACTGGCAGGGTTGAGCCACGTGCCGGTGCTGGTGCGTAGCGTGCCTGACAATGCGGCACTTGCGATGGCGCTGATCGAAAATATTCAAAGAGAAAACCTGAATCCGCTGGAAGAAGCGGTTGGTATCCAACGTTTGATCGACGAATTCAAAATGACCCACCAACTTGCTGCCGATGCGGTCGGGCGCTCTCGTAGCGCGGCGAGCAATTTGTTGCGGCTGTTGAAGCTTCCGAAATCAGTGCAAAACCTGTTGATGGAAAACAAGCTTGATATGGGTCATGCGCGTGCATTGTTGTCTCTGGAAAGTGCGCAACAGATATTAGTGGCAAACAAAATAGTAATGGACGGACTTTCGGTGCGAGAAGCGGAAAGTTTGGTTCAAAAACAAACTCACGAACCGCTTAAATCAAAGCCAAAGAAACCATCCAGGATCAACCGGGATACCCTGCGGTTGCAGGAAGAATTGAGTGCGTCTTTGGGAACGAAAGTGCAGATCCATCCGGGCAACAAAGGTGCTGGAAAATTGATCATCGGATATTCGAATCTTGATCAACTTGATGGCATCATCCGCAGACTCAATTCGGGTAAGTAAGTTGAGCAAAAACGTAGGTGATGAACCGCAACAATGTTTGACACCCCCTGAAAACGCCGCTATTATCGCTGCGCTTTTCAAAGTCGAAGCCAAAGAAAAAAAATTGGCACGTCGGGTGTACTGGCTGCAAATGCTTGTCACACTGATAGTTACAGGAATAGCATACGTCATGAAAGGCACACCGCAATTTGCGCTGGCGGTGTTGAGTGGAGGGGGGATTTCCGTTGTCAACGGAGCAATGCTGGCTTGGAGAATGTCTCGAGCGGCTTTGACTTCTGTCCAGAACGCACATCATCAACTGCGACTCATGTATTTTTACGCCGCCGAAAGATTCCTGGTGGTGGTTGTGCTGCTCTTGCTGTGCATGGCAGCGCTGAAGTTGTCGCCGATCGCTTTGCTGAGCGGCTTCATTGCAGGTCAAGCGGTGCTGCTGGTAGCCCGATTGTTATTGATCAGAATAAAAGATTGAGATTGTGACTAAAAATGTCTAGCGAATCGCATTCATCAGCAGAATACATCAAGCACCACTTGCAAAACCTTACTTATGGCAAATTGCCTGATGGTTCTTGGGGTATTGCACACAGCGCCGAAGAAGCAAAGGAGATGGGTTTCTGGGCGCTTAACCTCGATACCTTTCTGATGTCCCTGCTATTGGGCATAGTCATTATGTTCCTGTTCCGCAGGGCTGCCAAGAGCGCTACCGCGGGAACGCCCAACGGGCTGCAAAATTTTTGCGAGTGGTCGCTCGAATTCATCGACAGTAGTGTCCGCGGTTCGTTTTCCGGCAAGAACAATTTGCTCGGCCCATTGGCCCTGACAATTTTCTTTTGGGTTTTCTCCATGAACCTGATGGATCTTCTGCCCATAGACTATACAGCTCAGTTGATGCTCCATATCGGCGTTCCATTCTTTAAGGTCGTTCCCAGCACCGACCCGAACGCCACATTTGGGCTGGCGATAGGGGTGTTCATTTTGGTGCTTTACTATAGTGTCAAGATGAAAGGTATTGGCGGATTCCTGGGTGAACTGACCCTGCAGCCTTTCGGCAAATGGGGCCTTCCCATCAATCTTGTGCTGGAAGGCGTAAACCTGATCGCCAAGCCGATCTCGCTCGCACTTCGTCTTTTCGGCAACATGTATGCTGGGGAAATGATCTTCATTCTGATCGCTTTGATGGGCGGGGCCTGGGCTGGCGTAACGATCGGCAACGCAACTCTGTATGGATCGCAAATACTGCTGTCTCTGGGCTGGGCGATATTCCATATCCTGATTATCACATTGCAGGCGTTCATCTTCATGACGTTGACGATTGTTTATCTGGACATGGCACACCAGGAGCATCATTAACTATTCCAGCTTAAAAGATATTGATTTATAACTTTAACTTTCAAACCAGGAGAAATAAAAAATGGAAATGGCAAATGCACTACTTTACATCGCCGGGGCGCTGATGATGGGTTTGGGCGCTTTGGGCGCGGCCGTCGGCATCGGTATATTGGGCGGACGCTTTTTGGAAGGTGCTGCACGCCAGCCTGAATTGAACCCCATGTTGCGCACCCAGTTCTTCATTGTAATGGGCCTGGTCGATGCGGTACCTATGATTGCGGTTGGTATCGCATTGTATGTCCTGTTTGCAGTGGTGAGTTAATAGAGCTCTAGCGATAAAGCATAATTCAAGAAAGGTAGCTTGCATGAATATCAATGCGACTCTTTTAGCTCAGACGATCATGTTCGCGCTATTCGTATGGTTCTGCATGAAGTTCGTCTGGACACCGATCATGGCGGCGCTGGATCAACGCCGCAAGCAGATCGCTGACGGCTTGGCTGATGCAGAACGCGCTAGGCACGATTTGGAATTGGCAGCAAAGCGCTCAGCAGAAATTTTGCGTGAAGCAAAAGAAAAGGTTGGTGAAATCGTGGCCAATGGTGAAAAGCGCGCAAACGAAATCATCGAAGCAGCAAAGGAACAAGCCAAGGTTGAAGGCGAGCGTATCATTGCTGGCGCAAAAGCCGAGATCGAACAGGAAGTGTTTCGCGCCAAGGAACAATTGCGGACCCAAGTGTCGTCTATTGCACTTGCCGGTGCAAGCAAGATACTTGCCCGTGAAATCGATGCCAAGGCACATAGCGATCTGCTGGACAAGCTCGTCGCTGAAATCTGACCATCATGTCTGAAGCCATAACAACAGCACGGCCCTATGCCCAGGCGGCATTCGAGGAGGCTTTAAAACTGACTGACTTGAAAGGTTGGTCAGAAATACTGCTTGTTCTCGCCGAAGCAGTTTGTCATCCTGAAGTGCGTGCAGTGATCACCAATCCTCGCGTTGAAAAAAAGCAAGTCGAAAGCTTAATGGAGGGTTTGCTGGGCACAAAGGCGAAAGTGCAGCAACGCAACTTCATCAGGATACTTGTCGACAATCAACGCCTGCTGCTGTTACCTGAGATAGTAGCCATTTTCGAGGCCCTGCGTTCAGAAGCTGAAAAGACAGTGAATGTTGTAATTGACTCCGCGTTCGAACTTACTGCAGCGCAGCGAGAAAAAATCATAAGCTCCCTGAAGGCACGTATGGGGCGCGAAATCAAACTGGAATGTAAAGTTAATAAAGATTTGCTGGGCGGTGTCGTTATCCGCGCTGGAGACAAGGTGATCGATGGATCTGCGCGCACCCGTCTGGGCGAAATGGCAAACGCGCTGGCTTAATAAAACACATTATGCTCGTAATTAAAGAATAAAGAATTACCAATGAGGATATCCACATGAAGCTCAACCCTTCCGAAATTAGCAATCTGATTCGCAGCCGCATCGACAACTTCGAGGCACTGACTCAAGCGCGTACTGAAGGAACGGTAGTCAGCGTTACTGACGGTATCGTTCGTGTACACGGTCTCTCAGACGTGATGCAAGGTGAAATGCTGGAATTTCCCGGAAATACATTCGGCTTGGCGCTTAACCTCGAGCGAGACTCAGTCGGTGCCGTTGTTTTAGGAGAATACGAACATATCACTGAGGGTGA
>QJWF01000256.1 GCA_003235435.1 Nitrosomonadales bacterium | reverse complement strand
GTGCAGAGTAATGCGCCAGATACTTGGCCGGCATACTGGAAAATCACCTTAAATACATTGTTTAAGGCATCACGATACCAATTATAATCGTATTACACAATCAAAATTGGAATGGATTCCGAAGCGTCGGGCGCACCATATGTCAAAGGCGGCTTTATTGCTCGGCTATATTGCAGGGAGGATTGTTCAACTGCCACTTTTCGTATTTCCTTCCCCATTCTCGGAATTTACAGATCGCATTTTCAGTATTCCGCCGCTCGTCCTTTCGATTCCGGATAGATCATGTGCTGAGAATATTCCGGAATATCCCGCCTGATTTAACAGCTCGCGCACCCTTTCAGCTTGGTCATAGCCATGTTCCAGCAACAACCATCCGCCGGGATTAAGATGTGCTTTCGCATGGGCGCTGATATGACGGATGTCTTCCAGTCCGTCTGTTCCGGATGTCAGGGCTGTGCTTGGCTCGAAGCGCAGGTCACCCTGAGACAGATGTATATCGCCAACTGCGACATAGGGAGGATTGGCTACGATCAAATCGAAGCGCTCGCCGATCAGGCCAGAGAACCAATCGCTTTGCATCAACTTCACATTGGAAATGTTCAATCTCTTTGAATTTTCACGGGCCACTTCCAGCGCATCCTTTGATACGTCCACGGCAACCACCTCAATGGCTGGACGGACGGACGCGATGCTCAATGCAATCGCTCCGCTGCCGGTACCAAGGTCCAGCACACGGAATGGGCCGTCAGGCGGGATACCTTGCAACGCCAGTTCGACCAGCAATTCGGTTTCTGGCCGCGGAATCAGGGTCGCGGGCGTTACCTTGAAACTCAGCCCGTAAAATTCGCGCAAGCCGAGCAGATAAGCGATCGGCTCACCTCTCAAGCGTCGTTCAAGCAAATCCGTGTAACGTGAATGTTGATCTTCATCCAGTGATCTTTCCGGATGGGCGAGAAGGTGGGCACGATCCACTTGCATGACCGACTGCAACAAGCATTGAACGTCGATGCGGGCCCTGTCAGAATCGAGGCCCAGTGCATTTTGCAGCTGCTTGCCATGGCATATCAGTAATGCCTGGACACTACTGGAGGACATCTTCCGCCATTGCGGCGAGTTGCTCTGCCTGATGTTCGGCCATCAACGCGCCGGTGAGTTCGCCGATATCGCCGTCCATGATCGCATCCATCTTATAAAGCGTCAGATTGATGCGGTGATCGGTGACACGGCCCTGGGGGAAATTGTAGGTGCGGATGCGTTCGGAACGGTCGCCGCTGCCGACCAGGCTCTTGCGGGTTGCCGCGGTCTTTGCATTCTGTTCGTGTATTTGTGCGTCCTTGATGCGTGCCGCAAGAACACGCATCGCCTGTGCCTTGTTCTGGTGTTGCGAACGCCCGTCCTGGCATTCCACCACCACACCGGTCGGAATATGCATGATGCGCACGGCAGAATCTGTCTTGTTGATGTGCTGGCCCCCGGCACCGGACGCACGGAACGTATCAATGCGCAGATCGGCGGGATTAAGCACCACGTCGTTGACTTCATCCACTTCCGGCATGACCGCCACGGTACAAGCCGAAGTGTGGACGCGGCCCTGTGTTTCCGTGGCGGGCACACGCTGAACGCGGTGAGCGCCGGATTCGAATTTCAGCACCGAGTATGCGCCTTGGCCGACAATACGCGCGATGATCTCCTTGTAACCGCCCATCTCGCCGGGGCTTTCCGAGATCACCTCGACCTGCCAGCGCTTGCGCTCGGCGAAACGGGAATACATGCGGAACAGATCGCCGGCGAACAGCGCCGCTTCATCGCCTCCGGTTCCGGCGCGTATTTCCAGAAACACACTGCGCTCGTCATTCGGATCCTTGGGCAGCAACTGCAATTGCAACTCGCCGCTTAATTGCGCCAATCGTTCCTGTCCGTGACTGATCTCGGCTTCGGCGAATTCGCGCATGTCCGGGTCACCGAGCATGTCCTGCGCAGTTGAGATGTCAGCCTGGCAGGCCTGGTAGGCTTGATACAGCTCCACCACCGGTTCGAGTTCGGCGCGCTCGCGGTTCAGCTTGCGGAACGAATCCATATTCCGTGTGGCTTCTTCGGTGCTCAGAAGTTGGTTGACTTCGAGCAGACGCTCGCTCAGTTGAGCGAGCTTGGCGGCGATACTGGGATTCATTCTGCCCGTTGCTTATTCTTCGGATTGAATGTGGTAAAGGCGATGGATAACCTCGAGGAAAGCTTCGCGGTCACCGCTATGCACATGGTTCAGTGCATGGGTCGGTGCGTGCAGGAACTTGTTGGTCAGGCTGCTGCTCATTGCTTCAAGCACCTTTTCGGGATTGTCGCCTTTTGCCAGCAGGCGCAAAGCCTTTTCCAGTTCGTGGCGGCGGTTGCGTTCGGCATGATCGCGCAATGCGCGTATGACCGGTACGACTTCGCGCGATTCCATCCAGTGAATGAACTCGGACACGCTTGAATCAATGATCACTTCAGCTTCTTTTACTGCGCCCTGGCGCGCATCCAGTCCGTCCTTTACCACTTCCGCGATATCGTCAACGCTATACAGGAATACATCGTTCAGTTCGGCAACTTCAACTTCCACGTCGCGCGGTACGGCCAGATCGACTATGAACAAAGGGCGATGCTTTCGTGCTTTCAGAGCGCGTTCCACCATGCCTTTGCCCAGGATAGGAAGCGGACTGGCCGTGCAGGTGACGATGATGTCGTGCTGCGCCAGTTGTTCCGGCAGATCGGTCAGGGTGATCGCATGGCCATTGATTCGCCGTGCCAGCACCTGTGCGCGTTCGATGGTCCGGTTGGCGACGGTGATGTGCTTGGGCGAACGTGCCGCAAAATGCACTGCGTTCAGTTCTATCATCTCTCCGGCGCCGATAAACAACACGCGCTGTTCGGAGATACTTGGGAATATCCGCTCGGCAAGCCTTACAGCTGCGGCAGCCATCGAGACAAGGTTTGCGCCAATCTCGGTCTGGGTGCGCACATCCTTGGCGACCGAAAAGGTGCGCTGGAACAATTTGTGCAAAAGGAATCCCAGCGTGCCGGCCTGTTCGGCCTGACGAACAGCTTGTTTCATCTGCCCGAGGATCTGCGGCTCGCCCAGCACCATCGAATCAAGGCCGCTGGCCACGCGAAATGAATGCTTGACCGCCTGTTCGCGCGGCAAGGTGTAAAGGTAAGGATCGATATCTTTGCGTGGCAGATTATGATACTGCGCCAGCCAATCGATTGCGTGTTCGGGCTGTTCTGCGTTGCAATACAATTCCATGCGGTTGCAAGTCGAAAGGATAGCGGCTTCCTTGGCAGCGCCGTTATCGACCAGATCGCGCAAGGCGTTCTCCATCCCGTCTGCGTTGAACGCGACCTGTTCGCGCACTGCCAACGGCGCCGTTTGATGGTTGATACCAAAGGTGAATAACTGCATTCCGAGTATTCCAACAGTAAGTCAGTATTGGGGGCGGATTATAGTCGGAACGGCGGCGCAATGCCATCCGGCGGGATACCGGGAAGTCGAATAGAATGCATGGCCGAAATACCCAATTTATCATTCCCCGGATGGCCATAAAAGCAACTGTATTCAAGGCTACCCTCCAGATTGCCGACATGGATCGTCACTATTACGCCGACCATGTGCTTACTCTGGCACGGCATCCTTCCGAGACCGATGAACGCATGATGGTGCGGGTGTCGGCTTTTGCGCTGTTTGCGGAGGAAGGCTTGGTTTTCGGAAAGGGCATCAGCAACGATGAAGAACCAGACCTGTGGCTCAAGGATCTGACAGGCAGGATAAAGCGCTGGATCGAGGTTGGCTTGCCTGACATGCGTCTCATCCGCAAGGCCTGCGGACGAGCCGACCAGGTGGTGGTCAGTTATGGGCGGGCAGCAGGAATCTGGTGGAACGAGAATAGCGACAAACTGCAACGCCAGAATAACCTCTTCGTGCTCAATCTGACTTGCGATACCACACAGACCTTTTCCGCGTTTGTCAGTCGCAACATGCAATTGCAATGCACGATTCAGGAAGGCCGCATCATGATGACCAGCGCTGCAGGAATGATAGAGATCAAGCCGCAGATTCTGCTTCGCAGTTCAAGTTCGGATGTTAGATGAAAGCAACAGCGCTGTCATGGCCGCGAAAAATTCCTGACCAATTTGGCTGGTTTATCGTTTACAATCCGCAGCGTTGCAACGAACTGGTGGCGCCAAATGTCAGGAAATCATGAAGCACTGGCGGTTTTGTTTGCCGATATTTCCGGCAGTTCAGAACTATACGAAAAACTGGGCGATGAGCAGGCACACCAGTCGATATCGCAATGTATCGGCGTGATGACCAGCGTGCTTCCCGGCTATCAGGGCACCTTGATTAAAATCATCGGCGATGAGGTCATGTGTACCTTTCCGACAGCCGAACAGGCTTTTCATGCTGCCTGTGCGATGCAAAGCGCGGTGGAGAATGCCAGATACCAGAATGGCGAACCGATACATATTCGCGTGGGTTTTCACTATGGCAAAGTGCTGCGCCATTCTGGCGACGTGTACGGCGATACGGTAAACCTGGCAGCGCGGGTAACTGCAACTACCAGAACAAGCCAAATCTTGGTGACACAAGCCGTGGTAGATATTCTTCCGCCCGATCTGAGGGAAAAGACGAGCAAGATTGAGCGCGCCGAACTCAAAGGCAGGCCAGCACCTTTCGATATTTTTCTGGTCATATGGTCACCCGACATGAAGCAGATTCCCCGTGCCGGCACACCTGCGCAGCGCAAGCACGAGGAAGAGGGCTGACAGACTTTGCGGTGTTTCCATCATGCTCGCAGCGTTGATTCCGACGTGGTTGGCTTTCAATGTCTCAGTTTCTGGCAAAGGAAAGCTGGAATTTTTCCACACCGCTGATCTTGGATAGTTCCCTTGAAATGATGGGAATCGAGTAGCTGGTATCGTTACGCACAGCAAAAGCCGCAAATTGCCACACTTGCCCTGCATCGCTGTTGCTGATAACCAGAGTCCCTGCTGCGATCTTGTAGCCATATCCGCGAATCGCATCGGATACCAGTTGTTCACTGGGTTCGAACCCATGCCGGAAAGTCAATGCAACGGCTATGGCCAGCCGTGATGGCAGCCATGCCTCAAGTTTGGAAATCCACATCATCACGCTGGCAGAAATGACGGAAAGGGTGATTGCGGCAAAATAGAAACCGATCCCGACCAGGATCCCGATCGCCGATGCTGCCCAGATGGAGGCGGCGGTGGTCAGTCCGCTGATGGAGAATCCCTCTTTTATTATCACGCCGGCACAGAGAAAACCGATGCCGGTGACGATACCCTGTATAACCCGGGTTACGTCCGGGTAAGCCACCATCTGGCTAAGCCCTCCGAACCACAACTCAGGATGGCCGACGATCGAAGTCAGCGCGGCGGAAGCGAGGCATACCAACCCGTAGGTGCGCATGCCCGCCGCTCTGCCATGGTATGTACGCTCGTAGCCAACCAGCAAGCCCAATAGCAGTGCGCCGACAAGATCAAAGAATACCAGGATGTTTGCTTCGACGACGGATGTCGACCAGTAGGATGCCAGGGAATCGAGGGACAACAATGCCATGAAGCTCTCCTGCAAATAATAAAACTCTTATGACAACACCAGCTGTTCAAGGTAAAACCAAAAGTATTGCTGTCACTGAAGCAATATTGTGTGCGTAATCTATCAGTTTTTGTGCTTCAACACGGTAATTTATTGATCGATTTCACCGGCACGCCATTGCTGCACAGGCAATCCCTGTTTCAGGAATATGCGCTTGGCGATACGGAGTTGTTCCTTCGTACCGGCCGCATAGACGTCATAGCTGTTAAGGTCTGGATAAGCCGCAACGATGCCGGACACTGATTTTTCAACGTCGTTTCCGTGTGGATGAGGAAAATACCTGAAATTGTCCAGCGCATCGGCCCAGGATCGGCAAAGATTGGTCTGATAGTGTCCCGCCTGATCTGCCAGCCAGTGCAAATCCATGGCCTCAGCCAGATCAAGCGACATGGAATGCTGGATCAGACTTTTGATCGGTGCGAAGCCAACACCGAAAGCGACAAAGATGACCGGACGCGTGGAAGCATCATCCAGCACGAATTCGCCGTAAGGTCCATGCATTTCTATGCGGTCATTCGCTTTCAAACTGCCGAACAGGAGTTCCGAAAATGCATCGCCTGAAGAACGCAAAATCTGGATTTCGATATGTCTGTCCTCGCAAGGACAACTGGCTATTGCATAGTATCCGCTTAAGCCATTCACTGACAACTGCATCGACTGACCGGCAAGAAAGCGCAGGCGCTGGCTGCGCGGTGTCAACAAATGCAGGGCGGCAATATCCGGGTTGAAGACTTCCACCGACTTGACCTTGGCTTCCAGATGCTGTTCCTGAATGTCGTGTGCGCCCGCTACACTGGCTTCGATCACCACATCGTCCACGGCGGCACAGGAACATAACAGGATCGTCCCTGCATCCTTCTCGTCCTGGTGCAACACATAATCATGGGCGCGCACTTTCATGACTTTTCCGGATACCAGCCGCGCACGGCACTCGCCGCAATTGCCGTTGCTGCATCCGTAATCGAGCGATACGCCTGCACGCAAGGCGGCTTCCAGAAGCGTATCGCTTCCCTCGACAAAGAATTCATGGCCGCTGGGCCGGATCGTGACGTGTGCAGACATGATTTTTGATATCCTTTCCTGCGCCATTGCCGCTTGAGCTTTCGCGGCATCCGAGGGAAGCTCGCTTATATTTCGCAGCAGAAATGCGCGCAAGGTATGCAGCGCATGGATGGTCTCGGTACTCTGGTCTTCAGCAAGCTCATCGATCTTCCCGTCCAGCCACGAGAATACCTGACTGTAATGCATCAGCATGGCTTGGCTGGCAGCATATTCGTTGCCAAGTTCTGCAAGACGCGCCGCCAGCACTTCCTTGTCCGGCAAGGCGCGTTCGAACACTCGCTTGCCGAATGCCTTTTCCTTGATCTCGGTGACGCGGCGGAATTCTGCATCATTTTCCCATTTGGCATCCGGAAAAGCGCGTAGCATTTCCTCCAGTTCGATCATTCCGTCGAAGGTATTCAAAGACCCGCCACGTACCATTTCCTGCAATGCACGGCGCGATATTCCTATCAGTTTGGAGACTCGGGAAAGAGGTAACTTGTGGCTCATAATCGCATCTTATGCGGCCAAACTTTGAAGTGCAATTGCCGCGGGCGATTGTTCAATACTGGTATCCGGTGAGGCAGCCGGTATCGAACGCAACAGGCCGGGTTTGCATCGCCGGCAGTCGTATTGCATTCGACCATGCTCAAAAAACCGAGAGGCTGGACGCTAGTATGGCTGTAACGGTGTTTTGGTTTGCGACGCAATACTAAATCGGAGCTGCGTTATGCCAGTCACAATACATGGCGCGCAAAATTGCCAAGCTTTCAATGAACGACGCTGAAATGCCAGAGATAGCAGTCATTCAACAAGATTATATTGGGGCTTTCGCAGTCGATCCCTCGGAGATATGCCGGACAGTACCCCCTGTTTGGCAACACCCTGCCTTGCCGGTCAACCATTCAAAAAATCTCACTCTCGTTTCCGGCTCTGCCTGGGATCATTGAAACCTTCCTCTTTCTGCTCCGAGTGCGGCCGCTTGTCTGCTTTTTCAGCCCGATCTCTGGTTCGGTAAACGCGGTTTGCAGGTTTACCGGGGAGTTCTGTTCGTTGTTTCTGCCGCTGCTCGGCAGGGGCAGCGCTGGGGGGAGTGTCGCCCAGAATGGGTGGCGAAGCAA
>QJWF01000233.1 GCA_003235435.1 Nitrosomonadales bacterium | reverse complement strand
ATGAATTAAGGGTCTATCTGCACAACGCAGAGTATGAATAAAAATAATCGATCACATTTGTGATTGTGACTATTCCATCACGATATGGCTATCGGAGTACCGATGAATAATCTATAAGACAAATGAGGATAATAACCTCCGTGTTTGTCCTATCTCGTCGGCTTCACGCAGAGTTCTAGATTTGTTGTTTAGTAACTTGAACGACCACAATTAGCATGGAACTGACTTTATAAATTGCTTTTGCCTTCCTGAAAGCGGGTATTGAAATCTAGCTGACAGCCACCTTGCGCACTACTTCGGCGATGTTCTGTGCTGAAATTTCAACCAGCTTCCGGTCTTCCCCTTCCACCATCACGCGCAACAATGGTTCAGTGCCGGACGGACGCAACAGCACGCGACCCTTGCCATTCAGCACCTGCTCTGCATCGACCACCGCTGCTTTGACTTTGTCGTGGCCAAGGCAATCAACACCCCGACTCACCTTCACATTGATCAGCACCTGCGGATACATATGCAGATCGAGCGTTGCTTCACTCAGGGTTTGCTTGTTAACACGCAAAGCGTGCAGCACCTGCAGCGCGGAGATGATGCCGTCGCCGGTGCTGTGCTTGTCCAGACAGATGATATGGCCGGAATTCTCCCCGCCGAGCTGCCAGCCTTGCTGCTGTAACAGCTCCATCACATAGCGGTCGCCGACCTTGGCGCGCAGGAACGGAATACCGAGCCGTTGCATGGCATGCTCGAACGCAAGATTGGTCATCAGCGTGCCCACCACGCCGCCATGCAACTTCCCCTGCGCCTGCCGATGTTTTGCGATCACATACAGCAACTGGTCGCCGTCATAGAGTTTCCCCTGATGATCCACCATCACCAGGCGGTCTCCATCGCCATCCAGCGCGATGCCGATATCCGCCTTTTGCGCCATCACGGCCTGTTGCAGACTCGCGGGCGCCGTTGCGCCAAAACCGTCGTTGATATTCCTGCCATCCGGTTGCGCGCCGATGGCGACCACATCGGCGCCAAGTTCGTGAAACACATGTCGCGCAATATGGTAGGTAGCGCCATGGGCGCTGTCCACAACGATCCTCAAGCCGTGCAGATCCAACTCTGTCGGGAACGTGCTCTTGCAGAACTCAATATAGCGGCCAGCCGCATCGTCGATGCGCTTGGCCTTGCCCAGACCATCCGAAGCATTGGTCTTCATTTCGCGATCCAATTCCGCTTCGATGGCGCGCTCGGTCTCGTCCGGCAGCTTGGTGCCATGGTCAGAAAAGAATTTGATGCCGTTGTCCTCGAACGGATTATGCGACGCGGAGATCACGATGCCGGCCTGCAACCGCAATGCGCGGGTCAGGTAGGCAACCGCCGGTGTCGGTACCGGCCCGGCCAGATATACGTCGATACCGGCCGCGATCAAACCAGCTTCCAAAGCCGACTCCAGCATGTAGCCGGAGATGCGGGTGTCCTTGCCGATCAGAACTCCGGTACGTTCGCTTCCGATGTTTGCCAGCACCTTTCCAGCCGCATAGCCCAGATGCATGACGAATTGCGGCGTGATCGGATGCTCGCCGACCTTTCCGCGCACCCCGTCAGTGCCAAAATATTTTTTGCTCACCCCTTTACTCCACTCATCAGCCCGCTCCATTCACTGCATTCAAGATTTTCAGCGCATCAACGGTCGCCCGCACATCATGCACGCGCACAATAGCCGCACCCCGTTGCACCACAATCAGCGCCGCCGCGATGCTGGCCGGCAAACGCTGCGTCACATCCTGTTCGGTCAGCGCGCCCAGCATCGACTTGCGCGAAAGTCCCGCCAACACCGGTACGCCGAACCCCGTCAGCGTACGCAATTCGCGCAGCAATGCAAGATTATGCGCCAAGGTCTTGCCAAAACCAAAGCCCGGATCGACCACGATGCGATTGCGTTCGATTCCTGCAGCGACTGCTGCAGCGATGCGCTTGCGCAAATAATCTGCGACGTCGGCCACGACATTCTGATAATGGGGCTGTTTCTGCATGGATTGAGGATCGCCCTGCTTGTGCATCAAACATACCGCGACATTGCTTGAAGCGACCGCATCCATCGAGGCGGGGTCCTTCAGTGCGTCGATATCGTTGACCATCTGCGCGCCGGCTGCTATCGCCGCACGCATCACTTCCGGCTTGCTGGTGTCCACCGAAATCGGCACGGATGCACCGCGCAACCCTTCGATAACGGGTAATACCCGCTCCAACTCTTGCTGCACGCCGACCGGCGCAGCGCCGGGGCGCGTGGATTCGCCGCCGATATCGAGGATGTCCGCTCCCTCGTCAATCAATTGGCGGGCATGCGCCAAAGCAGCGTCAGGTTCGAAATGCAGGCCACCATCCGAAAAGGAGTCGGGCGTGACGTTGACAATACCCATGACCAGCGGACGGAACAGGTTGAGCTGGAAGTTGCCGCAGTGGAGGATCATGAGACCGTCACAATGGCCCGCGCCAGTCGCCAGCCACCCAATGGCTAACGACTAACGACCATTTCAGGTTTCCTGCGCGGGCTGCGTTGGCGCACTGGCTGCCGGCGCGGTGGGTCCGGTATCCTGGGGAGGCACCTGCGCACTTTGGCTCGGCTTGGGTTGGCGCGGCGGATTGCCTGCCATGATATCGTCGACTTGCTCCGCATCGAGGGTTTCGAATTCGAGCAGGGCTTTGGCCATGGCCTCAACCTTGTCGCGATTTTCCTCGATCAGCCGGCGCGCCAGCGCGTATTGCTGATCGATAATGCGGCGTATCTCCGCATCCACCTGCTGCATCGTGGCCTCGGAAATATTCTTGTGGGTGGTGACCGAACGTCCCAGGAACACCTCGCCCTCGTTCTCGCCATAGACCATGGTACCGAGCGTATCCGACATCCCCCATTGGGTTACCATGCGCCGCGCCATTTCGGTGGCGCGCTCGAAGTCGTTGGAAGCCCCCGTGGTCATCTGGTGCATGAAAATCTCCTCGGCGATGCGCCCGCCGAACAGCACCGCGATCGTGTCAAGGATGCGCACCTTGTCCATGCTGTAACGGTCTTCAGCAGGCAATTGCATGGTCACGCCCAGCGCGCGGCCGCGCGGGATGATGGTCACCTTGTGCACCGGATCGGTCTTGGGTAGCAGTTTGGCGACCACCGCATGACCGGATTCGTGATAGGCAGTGTTGCGGCGCTCCTCCTCGGGCATGATCATGGAACGGCGTTCTGCGCCCATCATGATCTTGTCCTTGGCCTCCTCGAAATCGTCCATCTCGACGAAACGCTTGCTGCGCCGAGCGGCGAACAAGGCTGCCTCGTTGACCAGATTGGCCAGGTCGGCCCCAGACATGCCGGGTGTGCCGCGCGCCAGAATATCGGCTTTCACGTCCTGTGCCACCGGCACCTTGCGCATGTGCACCATCAGGATCTGTTCCCGGCCGCGTATGTCCGGCAACGGAACCACCACCTGACGATCGAATCGCCCCGGGCGCAATAGCGCCGGATCCAGCACGTCGGGACGGTTGGTCGCGGCGATGACGATCACGCCGCTGGCGCCTTCGAAACCATCCATTTCCACCAGCAACGCGTTCAGGGTCTGCTCACGCTCGTCATTGCCGCCGCCCAGTCCTGCACCACGCTGCCGGCCCACAGCATCGATCTCATCGATGAACACGATGCAGGGGGCATGTTTCTTCGCCTGATCGAACATGTCCCGTACCCGCGCGGCGCCGACGCCGACGAACATTTCGACAAAGTCCGAACCGGAGATCGAAAAGAACGGAACCTTGGCTTCTCCAGCGATCGCTTTTGCCAGCAGCGTCTTGCCGGTTCCGGGATTGCCCACCAGCAGCACGCCGCGTGGGATACGTCCGCCGAGATTCTGGAATTTGGACGGATCGCGCAGGAAATCGACCAGTTCCGACACTTCTTCTTTTGCCTCGTCGCAACCGGCCACATCGGAGAACGTGTAGCGTTCCTTGTTCTCGTCAAGCATGCGCGCCTTGCTCTTGCCGAACGAAAACGCGCCGCCCTTGCCACCGCCCTGCATCTGGCGCATGAAGAAAATCCACACGCCGATAAGCAATATCATCGGGAACCACGAGACGAAAATATTCATCAGGAAGGAAGGCTCTTCTTCAGGCTTGGCTTCGATGTTTACACCGTTTTTCAATAGATCCGAGACCATCCACAAGTCGGTGGGCGCATAACTGGAAATGCGCTTGCCTTCGGAGGTAGTTGCTTTCAGGGTGTGCCCCTCGATGGTCACCTTGGTAATATGCCCCTGCTTCACTTCGTCCAGGAACTGCGAATAATCGAGCTGCACTTGAGCAGTCTGCTGCTGGCGCGTGTTGAATTGATTGAACACGGTCATCAGAACCAAGGCGACAACCATCCAAATTGCGATGCTCTTAAAATTGTTCAAAATGACTCCTTAATACGACATGGCCACCGGCCGTCCAGGTAAGACATTAAACTATGTATTCCTTCTTTTCGCCAGCCAAAAGATACACTTCACTGCTCCGATCCCGCGAAGCCCTGGGTTTGCGCGAAACGACCTTGGTGAAGCGACTGCGTATCAGTTTGTAAAAACTCTCGAATCCCGGGCCCTGAAAGACCTTTACGAGAAAACTTCCTTCCGGCCTTAAATGTTCGAGCGCGAATTCCATCGCCAGTTCCGCAAGATCCAAGGCGCGTGCCTGGTCAGCGGAAGCAACACCGCTTATATTGGGGGCCATGTCTGAAATTACAAGCCCGACCGGTTTACCTTGCAGCAAGTCCCGCAATTGCTCAAGAACGCCGGCTTCGCGGAAGTCTCCCAGGATGAAATCCACCCCGGGCAGTGGGTCCATCGCCAACATATCCAGTGCAATCACCTTCCCGCTACGTCCAACCTTCGAGGCCGCCACCTCCGACCATCCGCCGGGCGCGGCCCCCAGATCCACCACCACCATACCGGGCTTGAACAGGCGATCACGGGCATCGATCTCCAGCAGCTTGTAGGCGGCGCGAGAGCGATAGCCTTCCTTCTGCGCGCGCTGCACATAGGGATCGGTCACATGCTCGCGCATCCATTGCTTGCTGGTTTTGGAGGGTTTCATCGATTAGAATCCGGACCTCAAAGGAAAAAGGCCATCATGCTATCCCTTACCGTATTGCAGCGCCAACAACTCAAGGCGCGCGCCCATGCTCTCAATCCTGCCGTCATGATAGGCAATGCCGGTCTTACTGAAGCCGTGCTAAAGGAGATTTCCCTCAGCCTGAAAGCCCATGAACTGATCAAGATCAGGGTAATGAACGACCAGCGCCCGGCTCGAGAAGCAATGCTCGAAACCATCTGCAGCCAACTGAATGCCACGCCAGTTCAGCACATCGGCAAAATCCTGGTCGTATACCGGCCCAATCCGGACCTTCACAAGATCGAAATCAGAAGGATGCCGCGCCACAAAGGCAAGAAGCCGCTGACCAAGAGACAACTGGGAAGCCGATAACCCCCGTTCCTTGGTGATTTGATTATGGGGTTGGAAACCCATTCTTCCAGAAAGAATCAACTTCGTTCAGCAACTATATATATTGGACCTCAACCACCTCTAATTCGCGGACTCCGCCCGGTGCCTGAACCTCGGCGATGTCGCCGATGCTTTTGCCTATCAGTGCACGTGCAATCGGCGAACTGATGGAAATTTTGCGCAGTCTGATGTTCGCCTCATCCTCACCGACGATCTGGTAAGTGACCACATCCCCGCTGTTCACGTCTTCCAGAACCACGGTTGCCCCGAACACGCAGCGCCCATCGGCATTGAGCGCCTTGGGATCGATGATCTGCGCGCTGCCAAGCTTGCTTTCCAGTTCGACGATGCGCCCCTCGATGAAACCCTGGCGTTCCTTGGCCGCATCGTATTCGGCGTTCTCCGACAAATCTCCCTGTGCGCGGGCTTCCGAGATGGCATTGATAACCGCCGGACGCTCCACTGTCTTGAGGCTATGCAACTCCTGGCGCAGCATCTCGGCGCCGGCAACAGTCAATGGAATTTTGCTCATATCCGGTTCTTCCTTCAAACCAATCGTTGATGTTGTGTCTGCAAGTCATACACCTGCAAATCGGTGATGTGCAACATACCCAGGCAGGCGGCACGGGCACCCGCCAGAGTGGTATAGTAAGTGATACGGCCCTGCAATGCAGCATGGCGAATGGAGTAAGAGTCACGCATCACACTCGGTTTGCTTTCCACGGTGTTTATTATAAGGTTGACCTCGCCGTTCTTGATCATGTCCAGGATGTGCGGGCGGCCTTCCGCAACCTTGTTCACCACTGTCACTTCGACACCGGACGCACCAATCACCGCAGCTGTTCCGCGTGTCGCCAGAATCGTGAATCCGAGCTGCGCCAGCGAACCGGCAATTTCGACGACGTCTGACTTGTCCGCATCACGCACACTGATGAACACTTTGCCATTCTTGGGCAATTTGACGCTGGCCGCCAGCTGTGACTTCAGGAACGCTTCTGCAAATGTCTCCCCCACACCCATCACTTCGCCAGTGGATTTCATCTCCGGCCCCAGTATCGTATCAACTCCAGGGAACTTGATGAACGGAAATACCGCTTCTTTCACTGAATAATACGGGGGAATGATTTCCCCGCCGATACCCTGTTGCACCAAAGTCCGGCCTGCCATGCAGCGTGCCGCGATCTTGGCAAGCGGCACCCCGGTTGCCTTGGAAACGAATGGCACCGTTCGCGAAGCGCGCGGATTCACCTCAAGAACATATACCGTTTCGCCCTGAATGGCGTATTGAACGTTCATCAAACCCACAACATTGAGTGCCTTGCCCATCGCCACGGTCTGGCGTCGCAACTCGTCCTGCAGTGTTCTCGACAGGCTGTACGAAGGCAACGAGCATGCCGAGTCTCCAGAATGCACGCCCGCCTGTTCGACGTGCTCCATGATGCCGCCGATGATGACCTGACTGCCATCGGACACGGCATCCACGTCCACTTCGATCGCATCGTTCAGAAAACGGTCCAGGAGGATAGGCATGCGTTCCGGGTAAATCTTTGACATTTGCTCCGCATCGCGCATGTAGCGTTCCAGGTCAGCCTGTGCATGTATGATTTCCATCGCGCTGCCGCCAAGCACATTGCTTGGCCTTACCACCAGCGGGTAACCGATCTCCTCTGCACCTTCCAGCGCGCCCTTCACAGTGCGAGCAGTACGGTTGGGAGGCTGCTTCAGGTTCAGTTTATGCAGCATTTGCTGGAAGCGGGCCCGGTCTTCCGCGCAATCGATCATGTCCGGTGTGGTACCGATGATCGGCACGCCGTTCTTTTCCAATCCCTGTGCAAGTTTGAGCGGTGTCTGGCCGCCATACTGAACGATGACACCGATCGGATCTTCTACCGCAACCACCTCCAGCACGTCTTCAAGTGTCAGCGGCTCGAAATACAAACGGTCGGAGGTATCGTAATCGGTCGAAACCGTTTCGGGATTGCAGTTGACCATGATGGTCTCGTAGCCGTCCTCGCGCATCGCCAACGCCGCATGCACGCAGCAATAATCAAACTCTATGCCCTGGCCGATACGGTTCGGTCCCCCGCCCAACACCATGATCTTCCTGTTGGAAGTGGGTTGCGACTCGCATTCTTCCTCGTAGGTGGAATACATATAGGCCGTATTGGTGGCAAATTCTGCAGCACAAGTATCGACGCGCTTGAACACCGGACGGACACCTAGCGCATGACGGTAGGCACGCACTGCTGCCGCATCGGTATCAAGCAGTGTCGCCAAGCGCGCATCGGCAAAACCGTTGCGTTTCAGGATGCGCAGCTCATCGGCGCTCAAACTTCCCATCGCCCGGCCTGCCAAGGACTGTTCCTGGCGGATCAAATCGGCAATCTGCGCCAGGAACCATGGATCGATCTTGCTGACGTTGAATACTTCTTCCATGCTCATACCGAG
>QJWF01000062.1 GCA_003235435.1 Nitrosomonadales bacterium | reverse complement strand
GCTTGCCGGCTGGATGATGCCCGGGCAGATGCTGGCAATGATGATTCCGGATCTGTTGTTCGACATTTGGCTCGCCATTGCGATATTCAGCCCGATCCTGCGCGCAAGGCAGCACCAGAATCTCGGCATCGCATCCAAGCTGTTGCTGCTGATGCTGGCCAACATTTGCTTCTATCTCGGCGTATCAGGCGTGCTGGAACAAGGCATCGCGTGGGGAATCTATTCCGGATTGTATGTGCTGCTCGCTCTGATCTACACGATGGCCCGGCGCGTGTTGCCGATGTTCATCGAACGCGGCGTCGGCTATCAAGTGTCTTTGATAAACAGGCCGTGGATAGATCGCTCGAGCTTCTACCTGTTCGTGCTTTTCGTGATCGTCGAGGTGTTCTGGCGCAACGTTCCGGTCAGCGCGTCACTCGCAGGTTTGCTGTTCGTGATACACACGATTCGGCTGGCGGGGTGGCACACGCATGGCATCTGGAAAAAGCCGCTGCTGTGGGTGTTATACCTCGGCTACGGCGGCGCGAATTTCGGTTTCCTGCTCAAGGCGCTTGCGCCGTTCACAACCCTGTCGCCTTCCCTCGCGCTGCATGCATTCGCCGTGGGCGGCATCGGCCTGATCACGGCGGGAATGATGTCTCGCATCGCGCTCGGCCACACCGGCCGGGACATTCAGCGACATTCGCGACTGCTGGCGCCTGCATTCATCCTGTTGTTCGCGGCCTATATTGCGCGGGTGCTGATGCCGGTGATCGCGCCATTGCAATACACAACGTGGATCGGCATCGCGCAGTCTGCATGGCTGATCGCCTTTGCATTGTTCATATGGATATACTCCCCTATCCTTGTCAAACCGCGCGCAGACGGGATGCCGGGTTAGCCGCTGCCATGTCAGGCGCCGGCAAAACAGCCAGAAGGGAAACAGCTGCATGAGCAACGGCATATCACCAATCGACTATCTGATCATCGTTATCTACCTTGTCGGCACGACAATTTTTGGCTCCTGGTTTGTAAAGCGCAGCGGCGACATGAAGGGGTTCACGCTTGGCGGAAACCTGATCCCCGGCTGGGCCCTGGGCCTGTCCGTGATGGCAACCTATTTCAGCAGCATCAGCTTCCTGGCCAACCCCGGCAAAAGCTACGCCTCCGACTGGAGCCCCTTTGTCTTTTCCCTGACGCTGCCCATCGCCATGTTGTTCGCATCCGCGTGGTTCATTCCGCTCTACCGCAACCGGGTCAGGACGACCGCCTACGAGTATCTTGAGCAACGTTTCGCGCTGTGGGCGCGCTTGTACATGAGCACTGCCTACATCCTGCTGCAGATCGGGCGCTTCGCCGTGGTGTTGTATCTCACCGCCTTGGCAATCGCGGCACTGATGAACGTGGATATCAAGGTGTTGATCCTGATCCTTGGTGCGCTGACGGTTTTGTATACCCTCCTGGGCGGCTTCGCCGCGGTGGTCTGGACCGACGTTGTCCAGGCAGTGGTCTTGCTGTCTGGGGCTTTGCTGTGTCTGTTCTTACTGTTGTTCAACATGCCGGGCGGTTGGGAAAATTTCACTTCGGTAGCCGTCAGGGAGAATAAATTTTCCCCGGGATCCATGGATTTTGATCTGGTCATCCAGGGTTTCTGGGTGGTCTTCATTTTCGGTATCGTGGAAAACCTCAAAAATTTTTCCGTCGACCAAAACTATATCCAACGCTTCTTATCCGCTTCCTCCGAGAAGGAAGCGAGAAAGGCCCTGTGGTTGGGCGGCCTGATCTACATCCCGATCTCGGCCCTGTTTTTCATGATAGGCACTTCGCTGTATGTTTATTATTTGAATGCGCCGGTGACAGACCTGCCGGCCAAGGCAGATGAAGTCTTCCCGTATTTCATCGTGCATGAATTGCCGGTGGGTCTGGTCGGGCTGGTCATCGCCGCCGTACTGGCAGCCGGAATGAGCACGCTTTCCTCTTCGCTCAACAGCTCCGCAACGGTGTATACCATCGATTTTTACAAACGCGTCTTGAAGATCGAAGCGGGCGATCACGTGCAACTGAACATGATCCGCCTCGCAACAGGCGTCATCGGCACCCTTGCCACCCTGGCCAGTTTGCTGATGATCAATGCGAAGACGGCGCTGGATGTCTGGTGGCAGATGTCGGCGATCTTCGGCGGAGGCATGCTGGGCCTGTTCCTGTCGGCTGTGCTCATGCCGAACCTTCAATCGCGGCAGGCATTGGCCGCAACGATTGCAGGGTTGATCTTTGTAGCCTGGGCAACCGGAAGTAAACTATGGTTTGCTGATGCTGGCTGGGGATTTGGCCTGCATACCATGATGATCGGCGTGATCGGAACATTGCTGATCGTTGCGACGGCTTATGTTTTGCAATCATTGTCCCGTGATTAGCATCAGGACTGCGCCCCATGCCCTTAAAACATATCCGGAACCGACTATATGCTTCATGAAGCGAAGCGGCGACACCCCGTCAACCAATGAACACTACCCATTCCCCTTCCATGCCGCCCGATGCCCTGCTCTTCACCGCCCCCGGCTGCACGCACTGCGCAACCGTCATACGAGGGCTGGGCGAGTTGGCCAAGCAGGGGCTGATCGGAAAGATGACGGTGGTGAATGTTGCCGCACATCCCGAACAGGCTGCGGAACACGGCGTGCGCGCCACCCCATGGTTGCGCTTGGGCCCGTTCACCCTCACCGGCTCGCACAGCACTTCCGAGCTGAAACGATGGGCCGAGTGGGCGAATGGAATGGAAGGCATCGCGCACTATGTCGAACACCTGCTTAAACTGGGCAGTTACAAGCAGGCCTTGGCATTCATCGAAGCGGATACCCAACGCCTCGAGCCGCTGCTTGCCACCATCGCCAATCCCAGGGCCAAGATGGGGGTTCGACTTGGCGTCAGTGCGCTGCTGGAAGCCCATGCCAACACGCCGGTTCTGCGCAAGCTGCTGCCGCAACTTGCCGAACTCGCCCGCCATTCCGACCATCGGGTGCGCGCCGACGCGTGTCATCTGCTCGGCCTCACCGGCAGCGCAGCAGCGCGCAACCATGTCGAAGCCTGCCTCAAGGATTCTAACGAGGAGGTTCGCGAAATCGCGAAGGACGCGATGGAAGCATTGGAGCAGCACAAGACGAAAACGTGATGCGTTTTTGGCCCGCCTTATACACTGATATATTGATGCAGTTCCAGGCAACTGGAAAAAAGCGATGACTCACAAAACTTCCCTGTTGATGACCACCGTGGCCTTGCCCCTGCTGGCCGGCTGCCTTGCCAATGCAACGGTTCCAATCAACATCAACGATACCAGTTCGCCGTTCTATTCAGTCCGCGCGGTATGGCATCCTCGGGAAAACGTGAATGAAGCCTTGGGCAAAGGGAGCGACGGCGTAGAATTCCAATACACCAAAACTGCAGGGCACAGCGACCAGTCGCTCGCAACGGGCGAGGTCATGTCTGTAGGTGGCAATTCCGTTGCAGGGCCGCAGCAGATCTCTCATCGAGCCGACGTCTCCTATGCACACCTTGCCTATAGCGGCACGGCCCATATGGAAAAATATCCTGCTGAGTTGGACATATTCATGGGCCTGGGGGAAGTGAACTATAGCCTGCGCTCCGATGTCACCACAGCACCGTTCGTGCTGCAAAGCTCGCAAACTGATTACGCGCTGACGATGGGGATGGGCCTGCGCTGGCGTCTTTTGGACAACACCTCCGCCGAAGGCAGGGCCGTGCTGCTGACGCAGAACCCGTTTTCATACTTTTTTGAAACCTACAACAAAGGGAAGCAGACCGACATGTTCCAGGGCGAATTGGCGCTCGTGTACAAGCCGATCAAGAGCGTGGCACTGCGCGGCGGGTACGCATGGATGTCCTTGGTCCCCGAAAAGACAGCGGACTCTCCGCTCGATTTCAGGTTGAGAGGGCCGCTGGTCGGACTGGAAGTTCTTTTCTAGATCCAGGCTGGGTTCGCGATGATCAGCCATGCTTCCACTAACGTTGCATGGCACTTTTTTATTGCTTCACAACAGAAATCCCAACCAGCCACGGTTCAAGGCGCTGTCCGAAGGCCACGCTGGCTTCGAATTTCCGACCTCCGGATGTCAGCGTTTTAAGGGTCGCCGGCCGCGCCCGGATATCGAGCGCAGCATGATATTCATGCGGCACATTGATCTCGTCGATGCTGATCTTGTCGATATAGCCCGCGATCCTGTCCGGTTTACCAACGTACGATGGCCGCACCTGCGCGCGCATGATGGCATGGCGGTTACGGTCCGGATATTTTGCGCGCAGCTCAGACAGATTCAACCCGGCATCGATCGCAAACAACCGGCTGTTCTCCTGCTCCTCTCTCGTTACATCTTCATGCGCGCGCTTGGCGTTGTCCTGCATCTGTTTGTCGCCGGGCAGCGCCGTGAGCCTGGCATCCTGCTCTGCGGCAAATTGTCGGACCTGCTGCAAGATTTCCTGATAGGCCGGCCCGTCAAGTTCCAGCACCAACAGTACTTCCCTGCTGAGTTGCCGGTTCGACCAGCGGTAATCCATGTCCGATGGCTTGCTGACATCGAAACCGAGGCTTGCCATCTTGGTTTCATCCAGCCATTCCGGTGATCCGCCATAGTTGGAATAAGCCCAGTATTTCTCTCCCGAAGGAACGCGCCATTGGATGCGCAGCGACATGCCGCTGTTCTCGCGATTCATTCCCCAGCCATAAGGCTGTTGCAGTTCGCGCTGGGTCAGCTTGAGTGTGCTTTCCGGTGTACCCGAGCGGTTCCAGTAAACACCCAGCAATGCAGTGGCATTGGTCAGCAGGATCAGCGTCAGGCCGATGATCAGCGTATGCCTTCTCGTCCAGTTTGTCGGGCCCCATGCTTTCATACGGCCTCCCGTATCTGGGCTGTCCGTTCCTGTGACGAAGTGCGGAGGCGTTTCAGGATGAACAGGAACAGCACCGCGGTGAGACCGACCACGAGGAAGAAAAGATATTTCGGCATCGTCTCCCACCACCAGTCGTAAAACTTGGTGTAGAGAAAGATCACGAAGAAGGTCACGCCGGTATTCGTCACTTCTCCCCACTGGCGGCGCAGGCCCAGCCACACCAGCGCGGCGCTGAGCGCGAAACCGAGCACCTGGTAGAAGTTTTCTATCGCGGTGGCAGTCCAGGTCAGGTAACTGATGTATCCCCAATTGGACAGGATCAGCACCGGCAGCAGGAAAGACAGAATCGCGAACACCCGGTACACCGGCGCAAAATCCTCGCGATGCCGGTGCGGTACCCATTGCGGGAAAAAAAACAAAAACACCGACACCGGAAAGAAATTCTCCGGGCGCTCGCCGAAATGTATCCAGTACATCCCGTTCCAAGTGCCGAAACGCGCTGCCGTGTACACGATGATGCAGATGATGCCTGCAGCCAGCAGCAGACGCAGGTCGCAGGCATAGGCAAACAGCAGGGCCAGCGCCGCCCAGGGCAGCAGTGCCTTGTCTGAGGGCGTGATATTGAAGATCTGCCCCAGCATCGCGATGTTGAGCACGAAGCACGCGAACGCCACCATCGCCGCCAGCTTGGTGAAATAGCCCGATGCATCGCGCCCCTGTATCCATATCGTGAGCGCGAACATGCCGAGCGATGCGCCGATGAGAATGGCCACCTGCACAGACTCGTTGAAACGGCCCCAGAATTGATAGAACAGAAAGAACACGCTGGCCGCCAGCGCCAGTGCACCGAGGAACGAAGAGATGCGCATGCCCCAAGACATCTGCTTGGCGCGCACGTCGCGGTCGATGTCGAAAGATTGGGCAAAGCGAGCCAACAAACCTTCGTGATGCGCGCTTACCGTAGCGCGTTGCGCATCCGCGAGCTTGAGCACGCCTTCAGATTCCAGACGGTCCAATTCCTTGCGGAAGATACGGATCTCATCTGCGCGCTGCTGTGCTTCGATTCGGGAAGTGTCACTCATTGTTTTCTTTTTTCATCAACTTTCTTTACAGCAATTAATTTGATACCGGTAAACTTTGCTTCCAATGGCGAATGCTATTCATATCTCGCCACCTCCCACGCATGGATGGCATGCTTTCGGGTTTCGCCCCAGCGATATCCGCCAATTTTACCGCTTTGCCGGATAACACGGTGACAGGGAATAAGGAAGGCGACCGGGTTGGCACCCACCGCCATACCCACGGCTCTTGCAGCGTCCGGGTGGCCGATCGCAGCCGCCACTTGAGAATAACTTGCGACTGTTCCCGGCGGTATCATCAGCAAGGCTTTCCATACGCTGGTCTGAAAATTCGTTCCGGAAACATGCAATGATAACGGCCTGTTCGATTTCATTTCTCTGCCGAACATGGCATCGATAACGCCGAGCGTACTTAGACGATTTGCATGCATCTCTGCATACGGCCATGTATTGATTAAATCAGCCAGATGTTCATCGGTCTCTACGTTCCGCAGAAAAGCAAGTTTGCAAACTCCTTTTGGTGTGATGGCGATAAAAGCATTTCCGAATGGCGTGCCATGGACGGCATATTCAATGGACAAACCCAAGCCGCCCGTTTTGTATTCGCCCGGCGTAACTGCCTCCAGCTGCACGAAATGATCATACAAGCGCGAACTGCTGCTCAAGCCCATGGAGTCGGAAACCTCGAGCAGCGGTACAGACTTCCTCAGCAATTGTTTGGCGCGTTCCACGGTCAGCACTTGCAGGAATCTTTTTGGCGTCACACCTGCCCAGCGGCTGAATAAACGCTGGAAGTGGAAAGGACTCAGATGGATATGTGCCGCGATTTCATTCAGTGTCGGCTGGTGTTCCACCCGACTGGAAATGAAAGAAATGGCTTGCGCGATGCGCTCATAGTCAGACATTTGGATTTCCCATGATCGACTTGATGCGGAATATTATGCAAGCTTGGGCGACCGGTTACGACCCGATTCTTGCCAACTTGTGCGGCCGAACAGTCAGCTTAGTTTGCCCCGGATACTTCTGAATGATTCTCCAAATTCCGGCTAAGGGATTATCGGGGGCATGGGGCAATCGAGGACATCGGAAAAGGCGCGCAACAATTCGACTTCCACGGGAGATATCTTCCGGTCGTGCATGATACTGGTGGCGCAGGCCTTCAGCAGTTGCGGTTTGGCCAGGGGATTCAGCATCTCCAGTTTTTGCAAGGCAAGATCCAGACCGGAAACGCTGATCTCGTTTTTTGGCAGCAATTGGAGGACACTGAATTCCAGCGTCCTGGTTGCCGCAATAAACGCAGCCTCAATCGCACTTTGATCATCATGACCGGCATAGGCCATCACCGAGAGGATCATTTCAGTCTCCTTGCTGAGCTGGCTGAGATGGAAGTAGCGCGGTTTTGTGTGCGGCAGCTTGAAGAATTGCCCATCCAGATGATTGAACAGGATTTTCTGCAGCGACCATTCCAGCAGGTCGATCTTTGAATCCATCTCGATCAAAGCGACCAGGTTGTCCCTGAAAATCTTGTACTGATCGAGCGACATCTGTTTGAGTGCCGGTATCGCGATATCGATCAGCGGTAAACGGTATTTGATGTCCAGTGCGCTCATCTCCGGTATCAGCTTTTGCGTCAACGCGTAGACGTCCGGATCGGCATGCTCCTGCAGACGCATCAATTGTTTGTCACGGACTTCCTGCCTCGCGTCTAGCACCAGCGAATAGATCACGGCGCGTGCGCCATAGGGTTCGCGTGCAGCCTCAGTAATGATTTCGGGCAACCCCGCAATCAACGAGCGTGCGTGATCGATCGTTTCCTGTTTGGGATTTCCGATCCGGTCGATCGCATTTGCGACCGTTGCCATCGTGGCACCGACAGCAACGGTAGCGGCTCTTTGCGCCAGCTCTTCGCGCGACAGGGTTTGCTCTTCTGCAACTTCCTCTTCACTACCCAACGGATCGATCTTGTCGGTGACATCGAATTTTCCATCCCAATGCGGATCGATGCGCAGGATGCGCTTGGCCAGCGGCGGATG
>QJWF01000143.1 GCA_003235435.1 Nitrosomonadales bacterium | reverse complement strand
CCAATTTGGCGTCGCGTTTGTCCACCAGGCCGAACTTTGCACCTTTGCCGACGAAACGATCATATGCTTCCGCCAACTTCACTTTCCGCATCGCCTTGCCTATGATGGGTTTGAATCTTCCGGCTAGTGCGGTTTCTGTGTTAGTTCGAAAATATATGGTGGCGGCATCATCGCTGCCGGTAAGTATGCCCTTTGCATCCGCCACGGACATTTTTCTGATCGCTCCAAGTAGCAGTGCCCTTGCCTCGGGCACTGCCGTCTCAGCAGCGCGATTCATCGAAGTGATCAACTCATCCGAATATTTTTCCATGCCGAATCTGCGCAATGTCTTGTCTGCTTTTTGCAGGCCATCAGGCAAGGGGATGCGAATCTTGTCGTCCCCGAGAAATCCATCCTTCCTGGCAAGCCTGGACACGGAAGTTTCCGCGCCCTGCGTGAGGGCCTGTCTGAGGCTTTCAATCTGGTCTTGCGTGCTGAATTGATCGAGTCTAGAACCTGAAGGTGCGGCAGCATTTGATTCGTCAGGTTTTACCAAGTCGTTGAGTTTGGTCTTGAGTTCGCTCAGGTTGAGTGCAACTGCCGACGTGGCAAACGCCGAGCTCAATAACAGAAATGCAATAACCAAACTGTAGCGATTCATTTTTTTCGCGGTGCCAACAGATCGGTGATTGTGCCTTCGGCCATTTCGGACGCAAACCCAAGCGTCTCGGACAGGGTCGGATGCGGGTGTATCGTCAGCCCGATGTCTTCCATGTCCGAGCCCATTTCGAGCGCCAGAACCGCTTCGGCGATCAATTCGCCGGCGTTAACGCCGACGATGCCCGCGCCCAGGATGCGGCGAGTCTTCGGGTCGAGCAGAACCTTGGTGGTGCCTTCATCTCGCCCTACGGACAAAGCGCGCCCGGATGCAGCCCACGGGAAGCCGGCTTTTTCATATTCGATACCTTGCGCCTTGGCTTGCGTTTCAGTGAGGCCCATCCACGCGACTTCCGGATCGGTGTAAGCCACTGATGGGATGGTAAGCGGCTCAAACGCGGCATGATGTCCGGCGATGACTTCCGCCGCGACTTTGCCTTCGTGCACCGCTTTGTGCGCCAGCATCGGGTCTCCGATTATGTCGCCGATCGCGTAGATGTGCGGCACGTTTGTCCGCATCTGGATATTTACAGGAATGAAACCACGTTCGTTGACCGTCACGCCTGCGGCGTCCGCGCCGATGTCGCGTCCGTTGGGACGGCGGCCGACTGCCATCAGAACGCGGTCATAAAGTTGCGGTTCCGGTGCCTGCTCGCCTTCAAAGGTAACTTTCAATCCGCCTTTCTGTGCTTCGATCTTGCTGACCCTAGTCTTCAGGTAGATCGCTTCATAGCGTTTCTCGATTCGCTTGTGCAGCGGTCTGATCAGATCCTTGTCCGCTCCCGGCATCAACTGGTCCATCAACTCTACCACGCTGATCTTGCTGCCCAGTGCGTCATACACGGTGGCCATTTCCAGCCCGATGATGCCGCCACCGATGATCAGCATGCGTTTGGGAACATCCTGCAATTGCAGTGCTCCGGTAGAATCGATAATGCGCGGATCGTCATACGGAAAACCCGGGATGCGTGCCACGCTGGATCCCGCTGCGATGATCGCGTTGTCGAAGCTGATGGTCTTCTTGCCGTCTTTGGTTTCTAAAATCAGGTGATTAGGCGTGGAGAATTTACCGGTACCCTGTATTACTTGCACTTTGCGCTGCTTGGCCAGAGCGGACAAGCCGCCGGTAAGCTTGTTGATGACACTCTCCTTCCAGCCGCGGATCTTGCCAATATCGATTTTGGGTTTGAGAAATGTCACGCCGTGATGTGATATTTCTTCGGCTTCGCTGATGACCTTGGCGACATGAAGCAGCGCCTTGGATGGTATGCAGCCGACATTCAGGCACACACCGCCCAAGCTGGGGAACTTTTCGACCAGCACAACCTGCTTGCCAAGGTCGGCTGCGCGGAACGCGGCAGTATAGCCGCCGGGACCTGCACCCAGCACCAGCACTTCGGCGTGGATATCTCCTTTCTTGAATGCTTGAGTTGAAGGCACAGGTGTTGATGCTTGAGCAGGTGCAGGTTTCTTGTCCGGCGCCGCAGCATGGTCTGGGCTATTGGATGCCGGTCTGGCAGCTGGAGCAACTGCAGCCGTGGAGCTTTCAAGGGTCAGGATCGCGCTACCCTCGGAGACCTTGTCTCCGACCTTGACTTTGAGGGTCTTTACCACGCCTGATGCAGGGCAGGGCACTTCCATCGCGGCCTTGTCGGTTTCAAGCGTGATCAGGGATTGTTCTGCTTCAACCTTGTCGCCTGCCTTTACGAATACCTCGATGACCGAAACGTCCTTGAAATCGCCGATATCCGGCACTTTTACTTCGATGGATTGGCTCATGATGTCTGCTTTCCTGGTCGAGTTAATTGCGTATTTGGCCGTTGCCCAGCACGATGTATTTCTGGGAGGTCAATCCTTCCAGTCCGACCGGGCCGCGCGCGTGGATCTTGTCTGTTGAGATGCCGATCTCCGCGCCTAGGCCGTATTCGAAACCGTCCGCGAAGCGCGTCGATGCATTTACCATCACCGAGCTTGAATCAACCTCGCGCAAGAAGCGCATCGCCTTGGTGTAATTTTCCGTGACGATGCTGTCGGTGTGTTGCGAGCCATAGGTGCCGATATGCGCAATTGCTTCATCCATGCCTGCTACCACGCGGACAGCGAGTATAGGCTCGAGATATTCGGTATGCCAATCCTCCTCGGTGGCGACTTTCATGTGGGCGACCAGCGTGCGAGCAGCCTCGTCGCCGCGCAGTTCCACATTTTTTTCAAGATAAATCTTGCATAGTTTTGGCAGAACTTTTGCCGCAACACTTTGCGCGACCAGTAATGTTTCCATAGCATTGCATACCGCATAGCGGTGGGTCTTGGCGTTGTCGGCGATACGTATCGCCTTTTCGATGTCTGCTTCATCATCGATATACACATGGCACACGCCATGCAGGTGTTTGATGACAGGAATGCGCGCATCTTCGGAAACACGCTCGATCAGACCCTTGCCGCCGCGCGGTACGATCACGTCCACATATTCTTTCATTGTAATCAGTTCACCAACCGCCGCGCGGTCGGTTGTGGCAACGACCTGTACCGCGGTCTCCGGCAAACCAGCGATGCGTAGACCGGTATGCACGCAGGCTGCGATGGCCTGATTGGAGTGGATTGCTTCCGAGCCGCCGCGCAGGATCGCCGCATTGCCGGATTTCAGGCAAAGCCCGGCCGCATCTGCGGTCACGTTCGGGCGTGACTCATAGATAATGCCGATCACGCCGAGCGGCACACGCATCTTTCCGACCTGGATGCCGGAAGGGCGATAATTCATATCGCTGATCGACCCGATCAGGTCGGGCAAGCGTGCGATCTGCAGCAAGCCTTCAACCATGCTGCCAATGGTCTTTTCCGTCAGGGTCAGCCTGTCTACCGAGGCATCGTCCCACCCGTCGTTGCGTGCAGTTGCGACATCCTTGGCATTTGCCGCAAGTAGTAGCGCAGTCTGGTGTTGCAGTGCCGTAGCGATTTCGGTAAGCGCGCGATTCTTGGTGGCGGTATCTGCCAGCGCCATGATGCGAGAAGCTGCGCGAGCGGCCTGACCGACACCTTGCATGTATTCCCTGATGTTATTCATGGTGTGCTCTTTAAAAATGAATGGGTGCATTTTAACTCAAGTGCTAAAATGCGCGCCTTTCTTAAATCAAGTAGAAGCAGTATGTCCGACATTCTCAACAAGATACTTGCAGTAAAAGCGCAGGAAGTTGCCGCGGCAAAACCGGCAAAACCGTTGAATCAGCTGCGCACGGAAGCAGAGCAGGCTGCTCCGCCGCGAGACTTTACCGGCGCGATACGAGCCAAGATCGTGGCCGGCCGGCCGGCGGTGATCGCGGAGATCAAGAAGGCCAGCCCAAGCAGGGGAATTTTGCGGGAAGACTTTCGTCCCGCCGAGATCGCAGCCAGCTATGCGCGTCATGGCGCAGCTTGCCTGTCGGTACTTACCGACGAGCAATTCTTTCAGGGAAGTGTGGCATATCTGCAGCAGGCTCGGGCGGCCTGTTCCCTGCCTGTGCTGCGCAAGGACTTCATCATAGATGAATATCAAATCTATCAATCGCGAGTGATGGGCGCGGATGCGGTCCTGCTGATCGCCTCGGCGCTGCTGCCCAAGCAGATGCAGACTTTCGAAACATTGGCTCATAGCCTCGGCATGGCGGTGCTGGTCGAGGTACATAACGGCGCGGAACTGAATTCTGCACTGCAGCTCACCACTCCGCTGATCGGCGTGAACAATCGCAACCTGCGCTCCTTTGAGGTGAATCTGCAGAATACCTTGGAACTCCTGCCGCGCATTCCCACAGATCGCATAGTGGTCACCGAAAGCGGGATACTCAAGGCCGAAGATGTCGAGTTGATGCGCGGTAACCAGGTAAATGCATTCCTGGTGGGCGAGGCGTTCATGCGTGCGGAGGATCCGGGTGTAGAATTAGAAAAAGTGTTTGCGTGATGGGAAACTCTGTGAATCCATTTTGCGGGCGAACCGCGGTATCACGTGCTCGCTTACTTCTCGCCTATCGAACAGATATGTCTCGTCGTTCGCTGTGCCGTTACTTGCGTTTCATACCGCAAAATGAATTTCTTTATGCTCCCTAAGGCCTTATATGAGGAGGTGCCATGCTTAATTTTGATCGTCTGATTGTTGAATTCGACAAGGGCTTGCGCACGGTGTTCGGCCAACCTCACAGCGTGCGTGCACATCCAGATGAAGATCTGCAAGATGCTCCATTGGATGAGGCTGCGAAGAAACATGCCGCCGCGCTGATGCGCGTCAATCACAGCGGGGAAATCTGCGCTCAGGCCCTGTATCAAGGCCAGGCGCTGACTGCACGCGACCTAACGGTACAAAGGACACTGGAACAAGCTGCCCGGGAAGAGACCGAGCATCTCGCATGGACTGCCAGGCGTGTGCATGAGTTGGGCGGCCATCTGAGTATGTTGAATCCGTTCTGGTACGCGGGTTCGCTGGCGATCGGTGCCGTCGCCGGGTTGATCGGGGATAAATGGAATCTCGGCTTTCTCTCGGAAACCGAGCGGCAGGTCGGGCGCCATCTGCAAAGCCACCTGGATCGTTTGCCGCCTCAGGATGAGAAGAGCCGCGCCATTGTGGCGCAGATGTACGAAGACGAGATCGGGCATGCCGAAATGGCGAGTTCGCTCGGCGGTGCCGAATTGCCGCAACCGGTACAGTTGGCGATGAAGTTGAACAGCAAGGTGATGACCGGTACTGCCTACTGGATATAGTGCTCCGTTAACACTCTTGTATCACCTCAAAATCATGCGTAATTGTGGCAGTCTGGCCAAGCATGATCGATGCCGAACAGTATTTCTCGGCTGAAAGTTTGATGGCTTTTTCGACTACTTCGGGTTTGATGTCCTTGCCTTTCACGACGAAATGCATGTGTATCTTGGTGAACACCTTGGGATCGATTTCGGCACGTTCTGCTTGCAGTTCCACATAGCAATCTGAAATTTCCTGGCGGCTTTTCTTCAGGATGCTGACCACGTCAAAACTGGTGCAACCTCCTGCTCCGATCAGAAGCATCTCCATAGGGCGCGGTCCCAGATTTCTACCACCTGCCGTCGGCGAGCCATCCATCAACACCGCGTGACCGCTTTCGGTCTCTCCCAGAAACGAGGCCTGTTCCACCCATTTGACGCGAGCTTTCATGAAATTCCTTTTTTAATTTAATTGTCGGAGAAGACAAACTTTAACCCATACCAGAGCAATCCGATAACTTCGTGTACAAAGATTCTGCTGTCGCGCAGAGCCTCGGCGCGCGGCAGGAATGCCAGCACATCGGTCTGGTAGCGGGTGGTGAACGCGACAGGCGCATCGACGACCTCGAACCCGACATGGCGGAATGTCATCGCGGCGCGCGGCATATGCCATGCGTGGGTGACCAGATAGATCTTTCTGATACCGTCTTTTTGCAGTACCTGAAACGTATTGCGGGCGTTTTCCAGCGTGTTGTCGGAGGCATCCTCGGTCCAGCGCACCGGAACATGGAAATCCTGCAACAGTGATGTGCGCATTTGCTGCGCTTCGGAAATATCGTTCTCCAGCGGCTTGCCGCCGCTCACCAGTATTGGCGTACCATCCGCGCGATGCAGTTTCGCACCATAGCGCAGGCGCGGCATCGTTTGAATGCTGACGGTGTCCTGTCCGGCGTATTCAGGCGCATGGAAATAGGTTCCGCCGCCGAGTATCACGATCGCATCGGCGCTCTGATGTTCGCGATCTAATGCGGATGTGCCTGCTTCGAGAAAATGCAGCGCGCCTTCTGCAAAAAATGGCGTGCAAGCAACCCACAGGAGCCCCAGCGAGACAAAAATCAAAGGTTTGGCGAGTTTGTGACTTCGATAAAGCAGTACAGTCCCAAATGCGAGCAGCAGCAGCAGGCTAAACGGCGGCATAAGGAAAGATGCGATGAAATTTGTTATGAACCAGGACATGAAAAAATCTGAATTTAAAAATACGCATATCGTAACGTGTTTCTCAAAAAACTTAATTCCAATTTCATTTCTCGATCTACAAGTGTTTATCCAGGTGCATGCGCTGCCGCCAAAGTACTGTGCCTGCCCAGATAAGTGTCAGCAGCATCATTAGTCCTCCGAAAACATGTGCGAACGCTCCCCACCGCTGCGAATTGCTTAATTGACCGAGCGAGCTCAAAAGATATATCCAGTCATGGGGCCCACCTTCAGCGCCTGTTTTACCCCCGAGCAATGTCATCATCGGATGCAGGGCATCGTATATGTAGGGTGAAAGATCGATCAGGCTGACACTTGCCCACCATAAACAGATTGCTGCGCCAAAATTGTCACGGTTCTTTAATATGAAGGCGACACTGATGCCGAATGGCAGCGCAAGTTGGAACAAACTGCCGCCGAATATCATCATAAATTCGCCAAATGGCCTGAACAGAACGTGCCCGGCCTCATGTATCGGAAGCAGAATATCGTGCATGAACGACATGTTGATTTCCCCATAACGGTAGTCGTATCCGAACAGGAACCAACTCCAGATAACCAGAAATACAAGAGAGAAGCACCGGCCGTAAAAAGTCATTGCACCCATTTTTTCCAAAGGTTTGAACAGTTCTGACAGCAAATTATCATTAGCAGATGTGGAAGTCTCATCATCCCCTTGGGGTAATACGTATACACCCAAGCGATTTACCCATTTGAAAAAATAGATTCCACAAGCCGGGCACGCAGCGCTGGGCGGCAGGGGTGGCAAAAGCTTTTGCCCGCATTTTGGGCATTGTGTATAGGTTTCAGTCAATTGATTCAGTGATAAATCGATATTTGCAGGTAGACGAGCTAAATCAAAGCTTAACATCAGCTTAGCGGCGATCCAACAGTGCTGGACTAAACAGGCAGGATCGTCGATTGATTAGGTGCCTATACGTTGTGGATTCACTCATTGCGGGAGCACATTTCACAAGGGGTTACTGATCGAATGGTGACTCAAATAGCGTTTGACAGGTTTGTGTGTAGTGCACTAGAATGCGCGCCCTTTTCAGCTTTACTTAATTGAATTCTTAGGAATTGTGGTCATGAAAACATTTTCCGCCAAATCCCATGAAGTCCAGCATGACTGGCTTTTGGTCGATGCAGCCGATCAGGTGCTGGGCCGTTTGGCCTCGCAGATCGCTTCGCGCCTGCGTGGCAAACACAAAGCTATTTACACCCCTCACGTGGATACCGGTGATTTCGTTGTCGTGGTCAATGTTGACAGATTGCGCGTGACCGGAAACAAGTCGGAAGCCAAGTTATATCATCGCCACACGACTTATCCGGGTGGTTTGTACACCACCAATTTTGCCAAGATGCAATCCCGTCATCCCGGCCGCGCCTTGGAAAAAGCAGTCA
>QJWF01000134.1 GCA_003235435.1 Nitrosomonadales bacterium | reverse complement strand
ATGTTTTTGCCAAAGCGCAGGGAAATATGCCAATTGTCGGAACTGACCTCGCTTCCTTTGGCAAGGGCAGAAGTGGCGGAGTTTGAAGCGGTTGTTTCCTTGGTTTCCTTTGCATCGGCCTCTTCATCCGTCCGGTAGCGCTGCAACCGTTTGCTCAGTTCGATACCGCGTGCAAGCGCAGCTTCGTCCAGTTGTTCGCCCTGCCCGGCAACAACGTTGACGAGAAGAAGCATGTAGTCGCAACTGTCCAGCAGCAAAGCCACCAGGTCGGGCACTACCTCAACATTACCGTCCCTTACGCGAACAAGCACGTCCTCGACGATATGGGTGAATTCAACTATGGGGTTCAGATTGAACATGCCCGCAGAACCTTTGATGGTATGGGCTGCGCGAAAAAGAGAATCGATTGTATCGGCATCGCGGGGACCGGCATCCCAATGCAGCAGCAACCCTTCCATTTCTTGCAGCAGGGCATGCGCCTCAGCGACATATGTTTGAATGAATGTATTCTGATCGACGCTCATTTTTTCATCTATTCCCATTGATTCGCATTGCGCCAACCTGACACCATGCTTGCGGATTCCCGCTTCGGCGATACACCATTGGCGCAGATTGCCGATGGCTTGCAAGGTCCGGGTTGTTCAATGATTTTCCTGTAAACCGGCTCCCGACAAATTAAGGCTCGGAGCCTCCGCGATCGATGTCGTACCTCCCAGGTAAGCAGACATATCGTAGGTATCCATCACATCCATCACAGCTTTGCTGTGGCCTATAAAACGCAATGGTGTTTTGTGCGTTGCCGCTTCGCGTTTGGCCAAAATGAGCAGCTGCATGCCGGCGCTATCCATTTTGCTTACTTCGGACAGGACAATTTCGCATTCGCTCGCCTGCTTAATATATTCCATCAATTCATTCTTCAGTGAGGCAGCCGTATATATGGTCATGTCGCCTTCAACATGCAGCGCCAGCACTCCTTTTCTTTGTTTTGCGAGTATGGGCACGAATGTGTTTCTCTTGAATTGGTTTCGGCTACGACTGGCAGATGGGGAGTGATCAGAGCGTGATCAATTTTGACACTGCCCCCAGCAATTGATCAGGGCGGAATGGCTTGACAATCCAGGCTTTGACGCCTGCAGCCTGTCCCTCCTGCTTCTTTTTTTCCTGGGATTCAGTAGTGAGCATGATAACGGGGGTGAATTTGTAGTTGTCGGATTTTTTTACTTCCTTGACAAAACTTATGCCGTCCATATTTGGCATGTTGACATCGCAGATGATAAGGTGAATTTCTGTGCCATTCAGCTTGGTTAGCGCATCAGCACCGTCTGCCGCTTCTATGACTTCGTAACCAGCACTTTTCAAGGTAAAACTTACCAGTTGGCGAACGCTCCACGAATCATCAACGATCAGTATCGATTGCTTCATAAATCACCCCTGATTAAATCTGGTCCGGTATCGGCTTGCAGTTATCCCCTGCAGAAAGTCGACTAGAAAATTCTGGCGTTGACTGGTAATTGTATCTCGTTGATTCTATCGGGCTCTCTTACAGCGAATACGCATTTCGGACAACCGGCAGTCGGAAAAATAACCGGCACACGTTGTCAAACGCGGGCATTGCATTGGCCGGCAGCCTATGGCTTTAGCGCCGGCTCTGCGCCTTTGGGAAACAGTACCCACATCTGCCCGACCTGCTTCATGCGTCCCGCCTGAGCACCGGCCTGCTCGCCAAACCCCCAGAAAAAATCGCCGCGTACCGCTCCCTTGATCGCACCGCCGGTATCCTGAGCCAGCATCAGACGATTCAAGGGATCGGTGGTATTCGGGTAGGTAGTGGAGAGAAACACCGGTGCGCCGAGCGGGATTGTTCTCGCATCCACCGCCAGACTGTATTCGTTGGTGAGCGGCACACCCAATGCGCCCAGCGGGGCGGGCAGATCGTTCGGCAATTCGCGGAAGAACACATAGCTTGGATTCTGTTCCAGGAGGCTGGCCAACTTTTTCGGGTTTTTTTCCGCCCATAGCTTGATGTTCTGCATCGAGGCGTCTTCGATCTTGAACGCACCCATATCGACCAGTGTCTTGCCGATCGAGTTGTAGGGGTGTCCGTTCTGATCCGCGTAACCCACCTTTACCAGGCTGCCGTCGGGCAATTCGATCCGTCCCGAGCCCTGTATCTGCAGAAAGAACAATTCAACAGCGTTGTCCACCCAGAATAATTCGCGCCCCTGCAGCGGGGCATTGCCATTGTCGATCTCACCTCGATTGTAGTAAGGCACGATGCGCTTGCCTTGCAGGCGACCGCGCAGGCGCAGATCCTTCAACTGCGGATATAGCTCGCCCATGTCTATGGTCAGCAGATCATCCGGTACACCGTATAACGGATAGCGGAAACGCTCGGTTTTGACGCGGCTGCCATGGAGCCTGGGCTCATAGTAACCGGTAATCAGACCCTGTGAAGTGCCGTCAGGATTGAACACCTGATAGGGAATGAACTGTTCTTCAAAAAATGCGTGCAGCGAGGTATTGTCAGGCTGCGTCATCTCATTGGCACTGACACAGACAGGCTGCCAACCGGGCTTGTTCCCGAGGGCGATGCAGCTTTGCCAGAATGCCGCCCACGCAGGCTGCAGATCTATCTTCTGCCAATCCGGCAACATTTCCCATTTGCTGACCGCAAACGGGGCATAGGGTGTTGTATCAACGGCTGGCAAAACATCCGGGGGTTTGGAAGAGGTACAGGCCGCGAGAAATACCAGCGGCAGCAGCGCGATTTTCATATATTGTCGAAGCATGATGCGTATGTGCGAGGAATATTTGCTAATGTAAGACACGGGGAACGCTTAACACGAACTGCGGAATCTCGATCTCGAACTGCTCGCCATCCTCGGCCTGCATCTGGTAACTGCCCCGCATTGTACCGACCTGCGTTGCCAGTACCGTGCCGCTGGTGTATTCAAAACTCTGGCTCGGTTTGAGCAACGGCTGCTCTCCCACCACGCCCTGTCCGCGCACTTCCTGAACATGGTGATTGGCATCGGTGATGATCCAGTGACGACTGACCAGTTTGGCGGTTGAGCTGCCGTGATTGGTAATCGTGATGGTGTAGGAAAACACGAAACGATTACCTGCTTCATCGGACTGCTCCGGCAAGTAGTTCACCTGCGTTTGAATATCGATGTTATGTGGTTCGTCTTTTTCCATGTGCGGCATTTGAACCGATTTTTGCTGCTATCGCAAGGGTTAAGCGTCGATTTTGTGCTAATCTGCGAGGGTATTTTTTTCAGGCTTTAGTTGAACCATGAAGGGTTATTTGAAACGCATATTAAACGCGAAAGTATACGACGTGGCGAAAGAAAGCCCGTTGGAACCGGCGCCCAACCTGTCTGCCAGGATCGGCAATAAGTTGCTGCTCAAACGCGAAGACATGCAGGAGGTGTTCTCGTTCAAGCTGCGCGGTGCGTACAACAAGATGGCGCAACTAGCACCTGAACAGCTTATGCGCGGTGTCATCGCAGCCTCGGCTGGAAACCATGCACAGGGCGTGGCACTCAGCGCGCAAAAACTCGGCTGCAAGGCCATCATCGTGATGCCGGCAACTACCCCACAAATCAAGATCCAGGCGGTAGCCAGAAGAGGTGCTCAAGTGGTATTGCACGGCGACTCTTATTCCGATGCCTATCAGCATGCCAAGGAACTGGAAAAGAAAGACAAACTGACCTTTGTACATCCCTACGACGACCCCGACGTGATCGCCGGTCAGGGTACCATCGCAATGGAGATATTGCGCCAGCATACCCAGCCGATACATGCGATTTTCGTGGCAATCGGGGGTGGCGGTCTGATTTCCGGCATTGCTGCCTACGTCAAGGAACTGCGTCCCGAAATCAGGATCATCGGCGTGCAACCTGCAGACTCGGATGCCATGTACCGTTCGCTTAAGACAAGGCGTCGTGTCACGCTCGACCATGTCGGCTTGTTCGCCGATGGCGTGGCGGTCAAACAGGTCGGCACTGAAACCTTCCGCTTGTGCCGCAAGCTGGTCGATGATGTAATCCTTGTGGATACTGATACCACCTGCGCTGCGATCAAGGACGTATTCGAGGACACCCGTTCCATACTTGAACCGGCGGGTGCGCTTGCGATTGCCGGGGCAAAACTTTATGCCGCGCGCAAAAAATTAAGCGGTAAAACACTGGTAGCAGTCGCTTGTGGCGCGAACATGAATTTCGACCGCCTGCGTTTCGTCGCAGAGCGCGCGGAAATCGGAGAACGACGTGAATCTATACTCGCCGTCACGATCCCCGAGACGCCCGGCAGTTTCCGCAAATTCTGCTCGCTACTCGGTAAGCGCAACATCACCGAGTTCAATTACCGCTATGCCGACCCGAAAGCTGCACAGGTTTTCGTCGGTATCCAGGTTCGCGACCAGATGGAAACCGCCGAACTGATTGAAAAGTTGCGTCACAACAAACTCGCCACCCTGGATTTGAGCAACAACGAAATGGCCAAGTTGCATCTGCGCCATCTGGTCGGCGGGCATGCTCCTGATGCAAAGGATGAGATCATGTTCCGTTTCGAGTTCCCCGAACGCCCCGGCGCTCTGATGAACTTCCTCAACAGCATGAACCACAGCTGGAACATCAGCCTGTTCCATTACCGGAATCACGGTGCGGATTACGGTCGCGTTCTGGTCGGGATGCAGGTACCGCACCACGATAAAAAAGCATTGCGCGAATTCCTCGACACGCTCGGCTATCGTTACTGGGACGAGAGCGGCAATCCGGCATATCGGCTGTTTTTGGGTTGATCTGCAATGGCGGTGTTGCCCGAAGTGCCCAAATCCGGCATCAGAAAGAAAATCCTCGCACAGCGCGAACAACTGCAGTCCGAAACACATGCCGCCCTCAGTATGGCGATATCCGAACGATTGCTGGAGTTGCCCGAATACCAGCAAGCCGGAGCGGTTCTGGGCTACATGAATTTCGGCGCGGAATTCGCCAGCGAGGTTTGGATACGGCAGGTACTTGCGGGACGTAAAAAATTGGCCCTTCCGCGGGTGAACCATCATACCAACCAACTTGACCTGTATTGGGTGGAAGACATCGAGAGCCAGTTGACTACAGGATTATGGAAGATACGCGAACCGATCGTGGAGTGCTGTGAACGGGTGGCCACATTAAATGAGGTAGAATTCGCACTTTTACCGGGTGTGGCTTTCAGTGAAAATGGCGCGCGTCTTGGCTACGGCGGCGGATTTTATGACAAGCTGCTGGCACGCATGGTCATTCGTCCGGTGTTGGTCGCCGCGGCATTCGAACTGCAGATCATTGAGAAAATTCCACAGGAAGCGACCGATGTAAAAGTCGAGTGGATCATCACCGAACAAAGAACCATAAACTGCTCGGAACAAACCAACCCTGATAAACCCGTAAATTAGCTGCAATTAGTGAGAGACTAAAGATGCCAACATTACCTGATCACGACCCGCAGGAAACCCAGGAGTGGCTTGACGCCCTCGAATCGGTACTGGAGAACGAGGGTGCGGAACGCGCCCACTTCCTGCTTGAGCAATTGATGGGCAAGGCGCGCAGCTCTGGCGCCAGCTTTCCGTTCAGCTCAATCACGCCGTATCGCAACACAATTCCTGTCGGTGAAGAGCAGCGCTCCACCGGCAACCAGGATCTGGAACATCGCATCCGGGCGTGGATGAGATGGAACGCGATGGTGCTGGTATTGAATGCCAACCGTGACTCGTCCGAGCTGGGCGGCCATATCGCAAGCTTTGCCTCGGCGGCCACGTTGTACGATGTGGGTTTCAATCATTTTTTCCACGGAAAGACCGAAAGCCACGGCGGCGATCTGGTGTATTTCCAGGGTCATTCGTCGCCCGGCATCTACGCACGCGCCTTCCTCGAGGGACGCATCAGCGAGGAACAGATGTACAAGTTCCGCCAGGAATCCGAGGGCGGCGGCCTATCCTCTTATCCTCATCCGTGGCTGATGCCAAACTTCTGGCAGTTCCCCACCGTGTCAATGGGTCTCGGTCCGCTAATGGCGATCTACCAGGCTCGCTTCATGAAATATCTGGAACATCGAGGTATGGCGCAAACCGCCGGCCGCAAGGTTTGGGCATTCCTCGGCGACGGCGAGACCGACGAACCGGAATCGCTGGGTGCGGTATCCATGGCCGGTCGCGAGAAGCTCGACAATCTGATTTTCGTCATCAATTGCAACCTGCAACGTCTGGACGGCCCGGTGCGCGGCAACGGCAAGATCATCCAGGAACTGGAAGGCGTCTTCCGCGGAGCCGGCTGGAATGTCATCAAGGTAGTGTGGGGCGACAAATGGGACAGATTGCTGGCCAAGGACAAGAACGGCCTTTTGCAGAAGCGCATGGAGGAAGCGGTAGACGGAGATTACCAGACGTACAAATCCAAGGATGGCGCGTATGTACGCGAGCATTTTTTTGGCAAGTATCCGGAATTGTTGGAGATGGTCGCCGACATGACCGACAAGGAGATCTGGCACCTGAACCGTGGCGGTCATGACACTCGAAAAGTTTACGCGGCATATGCAGCGGCTTCCAAGCACACCGGCCAGCCGACCGTGATCCTGGCCAAAACGGTAAAAGGCTACGGCATGGGCCAGGCGGGTGAAGGCCAGAATATCACCCACCAGCAGAAAAAGATGGCAGGTGAAGTGCTGCTAAAATTCCGCGACCGTTTCAACATTCCGCTGAACGATGAGCAGGTGGCCAGCCTGAATTTTTATCGCCCTGCGCCAGACAGCCTGGAAATGAAGTATCTCAGGGAACGCAGTCTGGAAATGGGAGCGGTGCCGCAACGCACACCGGTCAACGAACCGTTGCAGATACCGGGACTGGAGGTCTTCGAATCATTGCTGAAGGGCACCGAAGAGCGTGAAATTTCTACCACGATGGCGTTCGTGCGCCTGCTCGGCATTCTGGTCAAGGACAAGAACATCGGCAAACAAGTCGTGCCCATCGTGCCGGACGAGTCGCGCACCTTCGGCATGGAGGGCATGTTCCGCCAACTGGGAATCTTTTCCCAGCAAGGGCAGCTCTACACCCCGCAGGATGCCGATCAGCTGATGTTCTACAAGGAAGACAAATCCGGCCAGATCCTGCAGGAAGGCATCAACGAAGCCGGCGCGATATCTTCATGGATGGCTGCAGCGACATCCTATGCCAACCACGGCAAGGCGATGCTGCCGTTCTACATTTACTATTCGATGTTTGGGTTCCAGCGCGTCGGCGATCTGGCATGGGCAGCGGGAGATTTGCGCGCGCGCGGCTTTCTGATCGGCGGCACCGCCGGCCGCACTACGTTGAACGGCGAAGGCTTGCAGCACGAGGATGGCCACAGCCACTTGATGTCTGCGACCATCCCGAACTGCATTTCCTATGACCCGGCCTTCGCCTATGAACTCGCGGTGATCATCCATGACGGAATGCGCCGCATGTATGTAGAGCAACAGGATGTGTTCTATTACCTCACTGTGATGAATGAAAATTACCCGCACCCTGCCATGCCCAATGACGCGGAAGCGGGCATCGTCAAGGGTATGTACCTATTCAGGGAAGGCAATGCGGAAGCCGGCGCGCAGAAGGTACAATTGCTCGGCAGCGGTACGATATTGCGCGAAGTCATTGCGGCAGCTGATTTGCTGGAAAAGGATTTCGGTGTCTCATCTGATATCTGGAGCGTGACCAGCTTCACCGAATTGCGCCGCGAGGGTATGGATTGCGAGCGCTGGAACATGCTTCATCCTGAAGCAGAAGCCAGAACCTGCTATGTCGAACAGTGTCTGTCAGGTCGCAGTGGACCGGTAGTTGCCGCAACCGATTACATGCGCGCGTTCGCAGACCAGATTCGCGCATTCCTTCCCAAACATTTCAAGGTTCTGGGAACTGACGGCTTCGGACGTTCCGACACCCGCAAAAAACTGCGCAAATTCTTCGAGGTTGACCGTCATTACATCGCCATTGCCGCATTGAAAGCTTTGGCC
>QJWF01000238.1 GCA_003235435.1 Nitrosomonadales bacterium | reverse complement strand
AACATGACTCTAACCTGATTACGCACCTTGCAAATTCTTCGTTTTGTCACGCCGCCTAAACTATCAAGCTTTTCGTACAGATCAAGCGGAGAATAAGGAGGGAAAACCGGGCTATTTATGACTTTGACGGCCGCCCAAGGCTGCATGAGTGTCTGCCCATTTGGCATGTCCGTTATAATTCCGAGCGTTTGATCTCCTGACTCTGCCATGGCATCCATACAGATATTGCCAGATTTGCTCATCAACCAGATCGCTGCCGGCGAGGTCATTGAGCGGCCTGCCGCGGCTCTCAAGGAGCTGATGGAGAACTGTCTGGATGCCGGTGCTTCCGACATTGCGGTGCAACTGGAGGGCGGCGGCATCAAGCTGATGCGCGTGCGCGACAACGGGAGCGGAATCGCAAAAGACCAGTTGAAACTGGCGCTGATGCGCCATGCCACCAGCAAGATCGCCTCACTGGATGACCTGCAACGCGTCGCCAGTATGGGCTTTCGAGGCGAAGCTTTGGCCAGCATCGCTGCAGTTGCACAACTTACCCTAACCAGTCGAACAGGATCCGAAGCTTACGGATGGAAGATCGATGCGATCGACGGGCAGATCGGCGAAACCACTCCCGCCAACCACCCTCAAGGCACTACCGTGGAAATACGCGAGCTGTATTTCAACACTCCGGCGCGGCGCAAATTCCTCAAGACCGAAGCGACCGAATTCGCGTGGTGCGAGGAAGCCTTCAAACGCATCGCTCTGTCGCGCCCGGATGTTACATTTTCATTACAGCACAATGGCAAGACCATCTGGCAACTTCCACCCTCCTCTCGCACGCTTGCGGGAGAGGGGCCGTGGGAAAGGGAGGCCGCGCTGAAGCGCGTTGCCGAGATTCTTGGCGACGAATTCGGGCATGCGGCCGTGATAGTTTCGCGCAATGCATCAAGTCTGTCGCTGCAAGGCCTGGCTGCCCTGCCCGCCTATTCGCGCGCCAGCCGCGATGCACAATATTTCTTCGTGAATGGCCGTTTTGTTCGCGACAAGGTCGCCAGCCATGCGCTGCGCCAAGCCTATCAGGATATCCTGCATCATCAGCGCCATCCTGCTTTCGTGCTGTTCCTCGAACTGCCGCCGGAACTGGTCGATGTGAACGTGCACCCGACCAAGAGCGAAGTGCGTTTCCGCGAGAGCCAGGGAGTGCATCAGTTCATATTTCACACACTTCAGCAAGCTCTCGCAGTACCTGTCGGCGGACAGAAGATACAAATGCCCGAACCCGGGCACATGCCTTCGTACGCCCCGACGCAACGCTCCATGCGGCTGGGTGCTGCAGAACGTGAGGCCGCTTATCGTCTTTGGGAAGTACAAACAGCGATCAGGGATCAGGTGCAGGGGATCGAGCATAGCGAAACGGAGCTTACCGATCAGGTAACTCAAACTGTTCGCCATTCAACTGAAATTCCGATGCTGGGTTTTGCACTTGCCCAGCTTTCCGGCATCTACATCCTGGCGCAGAATTCACTCGGCCTGATCGTGGTCGACATGCATGCAGCCCATGAACGCATCGTTTACGAAAAACTGAAAGCTTCGCTGGACGCCGAACGGATCACGATGCAGCCGCTGCTGATACCTGTAAGTTTCAACGCTGATTCACTGGATGTTGCCACCGCCGAATCCGAACAGGAAACGCTTGAAACGCTGGGATTCGACATTGCACTGCTGTCCCCGACAACACTTGCCGTACGCGCGATGCCTGCGCTGCTCAAGCAGGCCGAAGCCGAAGCCGCTGCCCGCGAGGTGCTCGAGGAATTGCGCGAATTCGGTGCGAGTCGTGCACTGACCGAACGCCGCGATGAATTGCTCGCCAGCCTTGCCTGTCACAGTGCGGTGCGCGCCAATCGCATCCTCAGCATCACGGAAATGAACGCGCTACTGCGCGAGGTTGAACAGACCGAACGCTCCGGCCAATGCAATCACGGCCGTCCTACATGGTTTCAGGTCACGCTAAGCGAGTTGGACAAGATGTTCATGCGTGGCAAATGAAGATAGTGGCTCGCCGTTAGTCGCCATTTGAAAATGCCAATTCTCGTAATTACGACACTAATTAATATCTAATGGCTAACAACTCAAAATTGCCGCAGGCAATTTTTTTGATGGGTCCCACCGCAAGCGGCAAGACAGGTGTTGCCGTGGAACTGGCTCAAGTAATGCCGGTTGAAATCATCAGCGTGGATTCCGCGCTGGTCTTCCGCGGTATGGATATCGGTACCGCCAAGCCCGATGTCGCAACGCTTGCGCGCGCGCCGCACCATCTCGTCGACATTCGCGACCCCACCGAAGCTTATTCGGCAGCTGCATTTCGCCACGATGCATTGCATCTGATGCAAGCCATCACTGAGCGCGACAGGATTCCGTTGCTGGTGGGGGGCACAATGCTGTATTTCAAGGCACTGCGCGAAGGCCTGAGCCTCCTACCACAAGCTGATGCAGCGTTGCGTGCAGAACTTGATGCGGAGATCGCGCAACACGGCATCAAGCACATGCACGCCAAACTCGCCGAGGTGGATGCAGAAACCGCCACGCGCCTGAAAACGACCGACAGGCAACGCATCCAGCGCGCGCTGGAGATCTTTCGCCTGAGCGGGCAACCGATGTCAAAATTGCTCCTGCAAAAGGAGAACAGCGCATTACCTTTCCGCATCCTGCCCATCGCGCTGATCCCTTCCGACCGCGCAAAGCTGCACCAGCGTATCGCTGCCCGTTTCAGTTTCATGCTCGATCGGGGACTGGTAAAAGAACTGAGGACTCTCAGGCAACATTACCAGTTGCATCCCAACTTGCCATCGATGCGTTGTGTCGGCTACCGCCAGGCTTGGCAGTATTTGGAGGGCGAGATCAATGAAGTGCAACTGCTGGTATCCGGCATCGCGGCGACACGCCAGCTTGCCAAACGGCAATTGACCTGGCTGCGTTCGATGCCGGACAACATCGAGATAGACTGCCTGGCAACTGATCTATTACAACAAGTCAGTGCCTTCATCGCTGACTAGGGGCACAGTTTGCGGCATAATGTGTACTTTATTTACTGAACAACAAATTACATTCATGCTACCGCAAATTCATTTTGCGGGATGAAGTGCAAGGAGCCGCGGAGTGAGCGACGAGACATATCACATAGATAGGCGAGGAACGAACGAGCACGCGACACCGCGGTTCTCCCGCAAATTGGGTTCGCACTCATGAAAATTGCCATTGCCGGTACCGGCTACGTAGGCCTTTCCAACGCTGTCTTGCTAGCCCAGCACAACGAGGTGGTTGCAATCGACATCGTTCCGGAAAAAATCGACATGCTCAACCGCAAGCAGTCGACCATTGAAGATGCCGAGATCGAGGATTACCTGAAACACAAAACGCTCAACCTTAAGGCTACGATGGATAAACTCGAAGCCTATACCGGAGCGGACTATGTCATCATCGCCACACCGACGGACTATGATCCCGAGACCAACTACTTCAATACCAAATCCATCGAATCCGTCATTCAGGATGTCATGAGCATCAACCCGCAGGCAGTGATGGTGATCAAATCCACCATTCCCGTCGGATACACCGTCAGGGCCCGTGCCAAGTTCAATTGCAGCAACCTGATTTTCTCGCCGGAATTCCTGCGCGAAGGCCGTGCGTTGTATGACAACCTCCATCCTTCACGCATCGTCGTCGGCGAACGTTCGGCGCGCGCCGAAACCTTTGCCAAACTGCTCAAACAAGGCGCGCTCAAGCAGGACATTCCCACCCTGTTTACCGACTCGACCGAGGCCGAGGCCGTCAAGTTGTTTGCCAACACCTATCTCGCTATGCGTGTAGCCTTTTTCAACGAACTCGATACTTATGCTGCGACACACGGACTTGATACCAAACAGATCATCCGGGGGGTAAGCCTGGACCCGCGCATCGGTGATCACTACAACAATCCCTCGTTCGGTTACGGCGGCTACTGCCTGCCGAAAGACACGAAACAACTGCTCGCCAACTATCGGGATGTGCCACAGAACCTGATCAACGCCATCGTCGATTCAAACACCACGCGCAAGGATTTTATCGCGGCAAGCATCGTCAAACGCAACCCGAGGATAGTCGGCATTCATCGCCTGGTCATGAAGAGCGGATCGGATAACTTCCGCTCTTCCAGCATCCAGGGCATCATGAAGCGGATCAAAGCCAAGGGTATCGAGGTTATTGTTTATGAACCCGTGCTCAAGGAAGCCGAGTTCTTTCATTCAAGAGTGGTGAATGATCTGGCACAATTCAAGAAGGAATCCGATATCATCGTCGCCAACCGCATTACTGACGACATCCGGGACGTCGTAGACAAGATTTACAGTCGTGATCTTTTTGGCAAGGACTAGATGCTCTGGCAAGGCAAGTGCGACGTTTACCACCCATGATCCGGCATCAGGAAACCCTTCAAAAGTCCCGACTTTGGATTAATCAAGACACGCCTGAAAAAACCACTGCTATTTGACGGGCACAATCTATTCGAGCCGTCCAGCGCAAACTCGCACGGCATCGAATACCACGGCATCAGGCGAGAAAACGAAATGCCGGAATGCTGGCCTGCCTCAGCAGATATCATGCCCCAAACTAATATTGACCAATTCAACAATATGGAAGTCTACTGGCTATTATTGCCGGAACGTCTGGACAGGGATATTTCAGCATCTGCATGGGTGATCAGTTCCTTTTCGCTTTTCCCATGATCAGGAAATATTGCAAGTCCGATGCTTGCGGTAACCTTGAATTTTTCTCCGCCAAACTCGAAATCGAGACGCGACAGATCATCCTTTATGCGTTGCGCGAGTCCCTTGGCATCCTTCTCCGTTGCATTCCTGATCAGTACAGCAAACTCATCCCCGCGCAACCTGCAAAACAATTCGTTGGATCTGGTCTTCTTGTCGACTATATCGGCCACTCCGGTCAATACTCTGTCCCCGGCAGCAGGCCCGAACGTATCATTGATATAACTCAGGTCATCGATACCGAATGATACCAGCGCCACTTTCGTGCGATTGCGCCCCGCCTCCATCAGCGAACGTTCCAATTCACTTGTGAAGCGGTAACGGTTGCAAAGCCCGGTGAGCGCATCGCTTTCAGCCAGATGCAGCAACCGTTCAGGGGTTCTGCGCGCATGTGTGACATCCTCGTAAAGCCACAGATGTCCCACTACCTGCGCTTCAACATCGCGAACCACATAGCATGTCTGCACCACAACCCGCTTGTCCGCCAGGTAAAGATCGGTCGTTTCCGGCATCTCCAGTAGATGCTGCGCAGAAGACTTGTCATTGGCCAGCAAATGCGAAAGATAACCGGGTATGTCCGTGACATCCCTGCCTTCCAGAATTGTTTTCGAGGAAATCCGCCAAATGCTGAAAAAAGTGGGATTTACATGCAGTATCTTGTTCTCCTTGCTGACGAACAGAACGCCGACGTTCATCACCGCAAGCAACGCCAGCAATCGGGCCTGTTCCTCGCGTTCAAGAGTGAGATAACGCTGCTGCATCTCTTCGGAAATGCGCAGCGATACCATTTGCTGCTGCAGCGTCTTCACCATACGGTTGAACGTTGAGCTCAATTGGCCAATCTCATCTGCCCCAGCCACTTTCAAGGGCTGCATGGTCCCCACATAGCGCGCCAGGTCCTCTTCCTTCTGCAATGCACTCATCGTGGTTTGCAGATTCTCCAATGGTCGCGTAATGCTATGTGTAAATCTGCCTATGAGCAGGAACAGGATCAATTGCAGCACTGCCTGACCGCTCCACAAAAGCGCGCTGGTCCTGTCGAGGTTTTCATAGTCGGCTTTCAAATCCAGCGTGATGCTGGCGGCACCGTTTGCCGTACCTGCCTGGGCATCATGGCAGTCGAGACAGTTGGTGCCGCGAAAATTAGTGCTCACCAAAAACGGGACAACAGCGCGAAGTTCAGGCACATCCTTGTCGTAAATGCGATGGAATTCGGCCTTGGCATTGGCCATCACCCGTCGGTCAATCTCATCCATGGGCTGCTCTTGCGGCAAGCCCGGGCCGAACTGCTGTTGCACCTGCTCGGAACGAATCACCCGCAGTTCCTTTATCCCCTCGGAGACACCCATCTTACTGATATACAAGGCGCGGCTCTCCGGATTGCCGATGATACCATTGAGCATCAGCATGTTCATACCGTTGATCACGCCATCAGCCGTAATACGCGCCCTGCTCTCGGCCGCCATCAGTATCTCCTCCCTGAAGTGCCGTTCTATCCAAAGCTGTGTTGGTATCAAGACCGCTATCAACACCAGCTGGATGATGATTTGGAGTTTTAGCTGTATGCCCAGCGAATTCCACCATGACTTCATGTTTACTCCGTTTTTTCCGGATCCGGATAGAAGAAAGTTTATGCGGCGCCTGCGACAGCATCGCTCGCTGCGACCGACAGCTTGCCGACACGGCCTTCAACTTCCTGCATCAGCACCTCCCTTCGCGGCAGCGCACTCGCATCCAGTCCCTGAAAATACTGCCGCATCGACACCAGTTCATATCCCTGCTCCTGCCAGCCCTGCATCAACTGCTCGAATATCGGCAGCCATTTCCCGCCCTCCAGCTCGGCGTGCAGGGTGAAAACATGGCCGGTAGCCGGAGGCTCCGCGGTCAGTTCCAGTATATGCTCCACAACATTGTCCAGGGTAATGCCGTCGCGGTTCATCAGTTCATCCAGCGTCGGCAAGGTTGTCGGAAGCTGGGGACATGCGATGATCTCGGCCTGCCAGGTCGGGATGAATGGATACGTGCCGCGTGTGTCTGAACTGTATTCGAAACCGAACCGCTGCATCAACCGGAAGGCGTGGCGGTTCATCTGCCAGCCGGCGGCGGCATGCGCATGCGGTGCCTCGCCGAATATCTCGGTATAACGATCCACAGCGCGCTGCAACTCCCGCCGCGTCCACTCGGCATCCTTTCCGGCCACGTAATCCTGCCAGCGGATATGGTCATAGCAGTGGATGCCTACTTCGAAACCTGCGAGCTGCACCATGCGCATCTCACTCGCGCATTTTTTTCCGATATCCGGAGCAGGCAGCAATGTCCCGTACAACAGTGTCTTGATACCGTAATGCTCGACCACCGAGGTACGCGACACCTTGCCTAGAAAGCCGGGACGGAATATTCGCTTGATGGCGCGACCGGTGTGGTCAGGTCCGAGCGAGAAGAAAAACGTCGCCTGAGCGTTATGGCGCTTCAGGGCCTCGACCAGTTGCGGCACACCTTCCCGGGTGCCGCGATAAGTGTCTACATCTATCTTGAGTGCAAGTTGCTGCATACTGTTTTACCGATAAAATTGGATTGGAATCAATCCATGAGATTGCGCGCTTCCGCAACCTGGCTGCGGTAAGCGTCAAAAATCCTGCGCAACGTGTCGGCCATGTCGATGGTCGGCTTCCAGTCCAGTTCCTCGCACGTGTTGCTGATCTTCGGCACCCTGTTCTGCACATCCTGATACCCTTTGCCGTAATAAGCTGTGGAAGTGGTCTCGACGATCTTCACTTTCCTTGCCGATGCCTGGTACTCGGGATACTCCATGGCCAGTTTCAGCATCATGTCGGCAAGATCACGGATCGCATAGTTGTTGCCCGGATTGCCGATGTTGTAGATCTTGCCGGTGGCGATGCCGTCCTTGTTCGCGATGATCTTCACCAGTGCGTCGATGCCGTCGTCAACGTATGTGAAAGCGCGCTTTTGGTGACCTCCGTCGACAAGGCTGATGTTCTCGCCGCGCACGATATGACCGAGGAATTGTGTCACGACCCGTGAGCTGCCTTCCTTCGGGGTATGGATTGAATCCAGTCCGGCGCCGATCCAGTTGAACGGTCTGAACAGCGTGAAATTCAATCCTTCCATGCCATAACCCCAAATCACCCGGTCCATCAGTTGCTTGGAACACGAATATATCCAGCGCAGCTTGTTGATCGGTCCGCACACCAGTTCGGAATTTTCCGGGTCGAATTCCTCGTCGTGGCACATGCCGTAAACTTCG